>JBCCJE010000157.1:0-8905 GCA_039027925.1 Bacteroidota bacterium | reverse complement strand
TTTTTTTAATCCAAAATAATTTTGAGCACTCCTACGAAAGACAACTTTACATCGGAAATACCCTTCGTAGTGTACTGAACGAAGAAGTTCAAAAAGTACCTTTAGAAAAAATATCTTCTTCACGATTGCGTGAAATTGCGGATAGAAAATTATGTGATATCGAGGTATATGATCTTGAAGGAAAGTTGGTAAGTAGTTCTATCGCTTCCCGAACCAATACGCCATCTCCAACCTCTATTCCAAGAGATATACTTTCCGTACTGCAAAAAAATTCAAAAGCCATTCAAGTTGAAAGACTTTCAAAAAATGGAGAAGGGTATCTGAGAAGTTACTTCAGTATAGCGCATGCGGTAGGTCATCCAATTGGTTTTGTGACGATGAATTTGTTTGAATCGAAAGTTGGAACGTCGCACGACATTCCTATCATTTTGGGGAAATTACTGACCGTGTACGTATTCTTGTTATTAATAATATGGAGTGGGGGATTATTTTTAGTCAACTTGCTAACAAAACCTTTACATACCCTTTCTGAGAGACTTAAAGCCTTTTCTATCCAAAAAATCAATCATAAATTAGAATGGAAAAGTGATGACGTGATCGGGACTTTGACGGACGAGTACAACAAGATGGTGGACAAAGTAGATATAGCTACCCGTGAGTTGGTTAAAAATGAACGGGAGGGGGCTTGGCAAATTATGGCACAACAAATTGCCCACGAGATCAATAATTCTTTAACTCCCCTAAAATTAAAAACGCAATATCTCAATCACCTTAGCGCATCTAATCATCCAGGTAGCCTACACCGCATCGGAGAAATCACCAATGACCTGCTTCACCAAATAGAGCATCTAGCGGGGGTAGCGCATCAGTTTCAATTATTTTCAAAACTAGATCCACCCCAAAATACTTCAGTTTCTCTACAATCATTTTTAGAAAAATTCATTGAAGATTTTCAGGAGAAAGTATCGCACAAGATAGTGTGGGAAAATAACCTTACGCTTGACGGCGATCCGAAAGTAAGCGTGGATGAAGTTCATCTAACAACAGTTTTACAAAACCTGATACTCAACGCCGAAGAAGCGATTGCGGAATACGACAAAGGAGTGATTATCGTCCGAGTAGCTAGCAAAGATGCCAACGTCATTATTGAAGTGGAAGACAACGGCTACGGATTAGATGTGCCTTTTGGAGAAGATATTTTTGATCCCGTTTTTTCCACTACTACCACGAGTACAGGCTTAGGGTTACCCATTTGTAAAAGGATTGTTGAATTTTACAATGGTACGCTGTCTTTTAAAACTCACCGAACTAAGGGTACTTGTTTTTCGGTGACGTTGCCTACCGTTTAATAAATTTTTTCGTCGTTTATATTATTATTTAAAATAAGTCTTGCAGTACCAACTCTTTACCCACCACGCTTCGGCTGTATTCATTGTTGAATAATCCAAAAGTAGAAATGAAAGTAAGAAATATTTGCTTTTTGGTTTCCGAATAATATTTGAACAAAGCAACCTTTTCTCTTAATGCTTTTGCGTAAGATTTAGAAATAATAAATTCATTATTTGAAAATTTTATTTCACAGAGGTTAATCGTTTTATCGCTTCGATCAATCAAAAGATCTATTTGACAACCACTCATATCCTGAGTACCAGAATGATAAAAAGAAGCATGTGTAGAAAAAATTCCTTGGATGCCCAATGCAATTTTAATTTCAGAAATATGCTTCAAGCAAATATTTTCGAAAGCATAACCACTCCACGAACGATAGGTTGGTGTTTGTTGAAAACGTTCCCACACGCCAGCTCCTTCTTTTTTATAGCGCTCGATAAATTTGAGGTAAAACAACGAGTACTCATCGGTCAGGCGATAAAGTTTATCTTTTTTCCTCTTACCAAAAGGAAAGTACTCCGAAATAAAGTTGGAATACACTAACTCATCCAAAGTATTGGTAAGTCCTCCACCGTTGGTAATATTTGTACTTTTTATAATTTGCTTTCGAGATAATCCTTTTTTGCTCGATGACAAAGCTCTCACGATAGCAATGTGTTTTTCGGAGTGCTCAAACAAAGAAGGATAAAGTTGCTCGAACTCGTTGTACAAAACACCATTTGCGAGATCAAAACACATCCTGTCAATATTTTGAGCGATACTCTGTCCTCGCTCAATTTGTTTTAAATAATGAGGAATCCCTCCAATAATCATATATAATTCGACGACCTGATAATGATCCAACTGATGTCCTCTTTTTTTCAAAAACAAAGCAGCTTCTCGCAGGGTGAAAGGTTGTAGCCTAATCCTCTTGGTGATACGATTATAGAGTCCTCCCTTGTTTTGAACCACCTTTTTTATCATCCAAGATGCAGCCGAACCGCAGATAACTACCACCGTATTATTTTTTACTGCCCAACTGTTCCAAAAGAATCCAAACGCTTTTAAAAATCCAGAACGATGAGTAGAGAGCCACGGTAACTCATCAAAGAAGACGACTCTTTTAGAGTTTCTACTCTTCTTTTTTTTCTCCAAATAAAGAATCAGTAATTGAAAAGCTTTGAGCCAAGATGTTGGTTCGCCAATCGGTAAGTCAGGTTTGGCGTACAAGTTTAAGGCAATGGTAAAATTTTCTAGCTGTTCTCGCTTGGTAGCATTTTGAATACCAGTAATCTCAAAGTCAATTTTATTCGCATATACAGACTGTACTAAAAATGTTTTACCAACTCTTCTTCTTCCCACCACAGATATTAACTCCGACTCATCGGAGCGAAGCGCATCCTCCAAATTTTTTATTTCTTTTTCTCGACCTACTATGATTTCACTTTTCATCTCAATCTGATTTATACTCGCTTAAAGTAGTAAAAATAATAAGATTAAGCAACTAATAAAAAATATTACTCGCTTAATCTTAGAAAAGATAGCAGATTAAGCGAGTAATATAGAATTGACATTTTGTCCAAAATTTGTCATTGTACGTTTTTGGACAGTCTCGTTTTTGTTTTTTATATTGTGAAAAAAACTTAGGGTCTTAGAGACTTAGTGGCTTTTACTATTTTTTGGTTGCCACCAAGGCACTAAGATTTTTTTTGAAAAAAGGTAACTACTTAGCCACATGCTTTGAGAACTCCGTGAGATGGGAAAGTGGGAATGCAAGCGTTCTTAAAGCCAAATTATGGAGCTTTCGTTGGCTTTAAGAACTTTTGCTTTACTTATTTGCTATACCGCGAAGTTCTCAAAGCATGGGCTAGGTAATTACGAAAAAAGTATAAAACTTAGGGTCTTAGAGACTTAGTGGCAATAAAAAAACTAACTATTGCTCAATTAGTCCTGAATACTTTTCCACACAAATTCATTAAAATACAACAAACCCCTATGAAGAAAAAAGGAACGATTCTACTTGTTGATGATGAAGAGGATATTTTATTCTCCTTAAAGATATTGCTCAAGCAACATTTTTCGAAAGTATATTCGGAGACCAATCCTTACCACATTCCTCGGGTGCTCAATCAATACAATCCCGATGTCGTTTTGTTAGATATGAATTTTCGTATTGGACAAGATTCCGGAGAGGAGGGTATTCAATGGTTGAAAAAAATAAAAGAGCTTCAGCCTACGCTACCCGTCATTATGATGACTGCACATAGCGACGTGGAGACAGCCATTAATTCTATCAAAACGGGAGCTACGGATTTTGTGGAAAAACCGTGGCGCAACGAAAAGTTAATCGCCACAGTCAACGCAGCGTTGGAGTTAAGTCAATCCAACACCGCAAGAGAAAAAGCAGAAACCCAACAAGGTTTTTTACAGCAAGATATTAACCAATCCTTTGGAGAAATATTAGGAGTGTCTCCGTTGATTAAAGACCTTAAAAGAGTTATCGAAAAAGTAGCACCTACCGATGCAAATGTATTGTTATTAGGAGAGAATGGTGTTGGAAAAGAATTGATTGCGCGTACGATTCACAAGCTATCCAAGCGCAGTCAGCAAATTTTTATGGGTGTAGATTTAGGAGCGATTACGGAGACATTGTTTGAAAGTGAATTGTTCGGTCACGTGAAAGGTGCTTTTACGGGAGCTGATAAAAATAAAGTGGGGCGTTTTCAAGCAGCTTCGGGTGGAACTTTGTTTTTGGATGAAATTGGAAATTTGCCGATCAGTTCACAACCAAAATTATTGCAAGCGCTGGAGAATAAACAAATTTTTCCAGTAGGCTCTGCGTCTTCGATTCCCGTAGATGTTCGCATCATTTCTGCTACGAATATGCCTTTGCAAAAAATGATTCAGGAACGTGCCTTCCGTCAAGATTTATTGTACAGAATCAACACCGTAGAAATTTCAATTCCACCACTCCGAGATCGTGGAAGTGACATCATCATCCTTGCGGAGCATTTTCTAAAAATGTATCGTAAAAAATATTTAAAAGAAAATCTAGAGTTTCACAAAGATACTTTGACGAAGTTGATGGGGTATCCTTGGTACGGGAATATTCGGGAACTGAGACACAGCGTCGAGCGGGCGATCATCTTATCTGAAAATACAAAGTTGACCCCTGATGATTTTATTTTACAAAAAAATCAATCGGGAGATGGAAAAGTTTTGGAGACCTTAAACCTAGATGAAATGGAAAGTATTTTGATTCGTAAAGCCCTAGTGAAGCACCAAGGAAACATTTCGAGAGCTGCGGAGGACTTAGGCTTAACGAGACCTGCCCTATATCGGCGAATGGATAAGTATGGGCTTTAATCTTAATTACTATGAAAATAGAAAACACTTATCAAGTACTGGTTCAACAAATTAAAAATACCTACGAAGAAGGTAAAGCAAAAGCTATTAAAGTAGTTCGAAGAGAACTAGTACTAACCTACTGGGCGGTAGGAAAACATATTGTTGAATATGAACAAAAAGGGAATGAAAAAGCTGAATATGGAAGTAAGATATTGAGTAGGCTTGCTAAAGATTTGTCTGACCAATTGGGGAGAGGTTTTAGTCGTACTAACCTGATAAACATGAGACTTATGTATATAAAATATCCTAACATAAGCCTTTTGTCTGACCAATTGAGTTGGGGACATATTGTTGAATTACTCTCGGTAGAAAACGAACTTGAAAGAGGTTTTTACGAAAAACAAACCATTTTAGAAAAATGGACTGTGAGGGAGTTAAAAAGACAAAAAAAGTCTTCCCTTTTCCTTCGACTCGCTGCAAGTAAAGATAAAGCTGGTATTCTCCGGCTCGCCAAATCAGGAAATCAAGTTGAAACTCCTCAAGATATTTTCCGAGACTCTTACGTCTTTGAGTTTTTAAAAATCCCTGAACCCTTCCAAATTTCTGAAGAAAAATTAGAAACACTTTTACTAGATAATCTTCAATCCTTTCTTTTAGAGTTAGGTAAAGGATTCACATTTGTTGGGCGACAATACAAAATTTTAGTTGACAACGAATATTACAGAATAGACCTCGTGTTCTATCATCGGTTTCTTAGATGCTTTGTGCTGATTGATTTGAAAACAGAAAAAGTAAAGCATAAGGACATTGGTCAAATGAATATGTATCTTGGGTATTTCGCAAAAGAAGAATACTTTGAAGGGGATAATCCACCAATTGGAATTATTTTAACTCGACAGAAAAATGAGTTGCTCGTAGAATATGCGACCTACGGAATGAGTAGTCAACTCTTTGTCTCAAAGTATCAATTGTATCTGCCAAATGAAGAAGAACTACGGGCTGAACTAGAACAGATTCTCTTGAAAGAAGGAAAATAAAAAATCATTAATGACAAAATCCTTTCGAGTAAAAGTATTGTTACAACTTATTGTCATCACCGTAGCGATGGCAGGAGTGGCTTATATTTTGGCGAACAAAGTTTATGGATTTGCTTTGGTTATTTTGATTCCCACCATCCTGATGATGCTTTGGAGTTTGTTCAATCTAGTGAATAAAACGAATGATGACCTCACCCAATTTTTATTAGGAATTAAGTACGAAGACTTTGAGCAGGGATTTGCTACCGATCAGTTGGGCGCATCCCACCAACAATTGTATCAGGCTTTTAATTTGATTACCGACAAATTTCGACACCTGCGCTCGGAGCAAGAAGTGCAAAATCAATTGATGCAAACCATCATCGCAAGTGTGGGGACTGGAATTTTTTGTACGGATAAAAATGGACAATGCCTGATGATGAATCAAGCATTGAAAGAGTTGTTGCATAAATCCTACATCCCTGAGTTTAGTGCTTTTGAGTACATAACGCCCAACCTTTACGAGGTTTTAAAAGAGTTGAAACCTGGGGAGCGCAAGACGATTAAGGAGTCTATTCAAAATGAGATTCTCCAAATTGCCGTACAGGTTTATGTTTTAAAAATTAAAGAAGAAGAAATCAAGGTTTATACTTTTTACAACATCCACAATGAGCTATCCGATCAAGAAGTGAAATCGTGGCAAAAGTTGATTCGGATACTAGCACATGAGATTATGAACTCGATCGCGCCGATTGCCTCTTTGAGTTCTTCCGCCTCCCAACTCATTCCTTCCAAAGGAGAAACTTTGGATGAAGAAGATGCCGACGAATTAAAGCAGGCATTTAGAATTATCCAACGTCGGAGTGAGGGGTTGATGAGTTTTACGGAGACCTACCGTAAACTAACTCGGATACCTCCGCCTAAGTTGAAGTCCATCAATATGAATACTTTTTTTGCGGAGATTCAAAAGTTCTTCGAACAAAATCTAAAGCAAAAAGGAGTTCAACTAAACTTAAAGTTTCTCTACAATGAAATTAAGTTGATGGCGGATCCTATTTTATTAGAACAGGTCATTATCAATATTATCAAAAATGCGGTAGAAGCATTGGAAGGAGTTGAGCAGGCTGAAATATCTATTTTGATTGATAAAACGCCACAAGGAAAGGTAGTCATCCAAATCATTGACAACGGTCAAGGCATTCCCCAAAATATTGTTGACCAAATTTTTATTCCATTTTATACTACGAAACAAAATGGATCGGGGATTGGATTGAGTTTATCCCAACAAATTATTCGATTACACGGGGGAAGCATTCATTTGAGGAGTAAAGTAGGAGAAGGGACTGTGGTGACTATAAGTATTTAAATTTAAAAACTGTCCCAACACCGAAAGAAGAATACCCTAATGATTAGGGGATTTATCAAAAAAGGTCTAACCATCTGCAATGATTATCAACCAGAAAGTCAGACCTTTTCTGATAAAACACTATTTACTAAAAAAATTGATTGCTAGTCTAGTTGGCTTGCTTTAGAAAATCCAACAACTTATTGGTTAGGTGGCGCGGGAATGCGAATCTTATCTTTAATGGATTGGATCAAGGAAGGAGAAACTTTGCGTCTATGGATTTTGCTTTTGAGGAACTCTCTGAAGGATTGCTCTTTGCTTAGAACTTCTTTATAGGCTGGATTTTGTCTTATTTCTTTTAGTAGTTCCATTTCTGCTTCTTTTGTTAACTCGTTATCTAAGTACATTGTGACTTTTTGTACAAGTTGCTGATAATTAGTTGTGTTACCCATGACTTAAAATTTAAAACTACCTCCAAAAAAAAGCCTCTACTACCAACAGCCAAAATGATTCGAGATAAAAACCAAAATCCCGCTAGTCGGCACGGACACGGACATCCTACTGGACGATTCGGTGACCTCGTGATGACTAAAGGGTGATCTGGCTAATCTGATATTCATTATTTTGATTTATCCTAATTTGTAGAATTACTGTTTTTTCTAATTCGTACTGGGCGGATTTTGAAAATAGTTTGGTGAATAATTTGAGAGTAAAAATGCTCCCACTTCAAAATGAAATATTAATTTGTAATTCAGTAATTATCAAGAGCGTCTAAAAATAAGTAGAGGTGACATCCAGTCCTATTGCATTAGTTAGTAAAAATACAAATAGACAGACTGGTTGTCACCCCAAATTATTTTGCACGTTTATCTTTGTAGCCGAGGTTCTCGGCGTACACTTTCAATTTTTCTTTTAGCATGTTTCGAGCTCGGTGCAATCGAGATCGAACAGTACCGATAGGAATATCAATAATTTTTGATATTTCCTCGTAAGTGAATCCTTCGATGTCGCAAAGCAAAATGACGGTTCGAAAATCCACGGGCAAGCTGTTAATCGCAATTGTGATCTCATCACCCATCATCGCTTGATAAAGCTCTACTCGCAAATCCACGTAACCAGAATATGGATTAGCATCCTCCTGATCGTGGTAGCTTATGATTTCTTCGAAGTCAACTGCCGTTGGTCGCTTAACTTTTTTTCTGTAACGATTAATAAATTCGTTTTTCAAAATCTTGAACAACCAGGCTTTGGCATTCGTACCTACGATGTACTTATCAATAAAACGATAACTCTTCAGGTAAGTTTCTTGCACCAAGTCATCGGCATCACTTTCATTGTAAGTCAAATGATACGCAAATGTTTTTAGCGCGTCTGCGTGCGGCAAAAACTCTTCCTCAAAAATTTGATCGTGATTTCGCTTAGTCAAATGGTTAGTAATTAGTAACATAAAGTTAGAAATTTATCGCTTGTTCTCAAATGTTATTTACCAAGCACGCGCTCACTTGAAAAATGATTATCAAATGCTCTAACTTTATAAATTTTAAAAAAGTTTCCGAGATGCAATTTTTTTGAAAAAAAGTTTTTGTGAGTTGAAAACCAAAGTGAGCATTATTGATTAAAAGAAACAGCCTCCACAATCTGATATTGGGAGGCTGTTACGATGTTTAATAATCTGTATTTTTTTCTTTACTCTACGTAGTTTTCTTCGAAGAAAGTTCTGTATCCTTCCAAAGATTTAGATTTGAGTATTTCTCTGTAATTATGTTGAGTGACGGGAAATAATTCGTAATCATCATTATCGCCCAAAAACTTCTTCTTGTTGCCCATC
>JBCCJE010000156.1:0-8916 GCA_039027925.1 Bacteroidota bacterium | reverse complement strand
GTAAAGATGCTTGTTAAGTCATTGAATCTGATGTGAAATCAGTTGAATACATTCTGGAAAACTATCACCGAGCTTACACCGCACCGAAATTATAATCCTAGAAACCTTCCTATTTTTCTCCGTCAAAATTCAAACACGAGGGTTTCTGAACAAAATTGTACTTAGATGAATCAGGAATTAAACTTCATTTATGCAATCCTTCTTTTTCTATTTCTTCCTTTACAAAATGCAGTAGCCCAAGACCATCTAAAAGTTGAGTTTGAGAGTCCCTCCTCCGTACCAGACTTTTTGAATATTTGTGGCGATCCCGATACGGCTACCGTGACGGTAAGCCTCAACGGACTTTCTCCGTTTGCTAGGGAGAATATTTCGGCTACCTTGAATTTATTTAAAGGTGTAGAACTCCACGAATTTATCGCTAGCCAATCTTCGGCGGAAGTTGCTTTGTCGAGCACTACCAATCCTAACCAACCCATCTTTGGCTTGCCCGATATGGGACCTTCAGGTATCACCACCATTGATATAACCTTTACGATTGCGGCTAAGTGTGGGTACATTGATTCCTTGAACACCAACAATACGGCACAGGTTCAAAATATCTGGACTTTCGACTACACGCTAGATGGGGATGCCCTACAGGAAAGTGATGCTAACACCGAGTATCGAGATGCCTTCGCAGTGCCTCAGTTGGCAGCGGTAGTGAATAATACATTCGGTGCAGCCAGAGTAGGAGATTGCTTTACGAGAGATGTGGTAGTGACCAACTCGGGCTTGGATGGCTTTATAGATCAGTTCACTTATTCGAATACGCAGGGAAGTGGTATTCGGGTGGATAGTATCGTGGTGAATGGAGTTACCCTGCCTGTCACCAAGACGATGCAAGTGACGGGTGATACTTTGATCGAAGCCATTATTGATGGAAGTTTTTTCATCAACAATACTGTAGGCGCGGGGGCAGGCGATGGCGATGGATTTTTTGATCCTAACGAAACGGTTACGATCACGGAGTACGTCTGCGTGCTGAGTTGCTTTGAATCAAGGGCTTCCCTGTACGAGATGACGTGGGGATGTGGGGCGGAAACTTGTGATAATATCATTACTTCCGATTTTATTGCCATCGGAACGGGGGCTGCCAACGTGCTAGTGGAAGATTCGGGAACGATACCCAATCAAGATCCTGGATACTGCCAAGCGGGGGTGACTACGGTTACCTTCACCAACAACGGTGCTGAAGTGGATGCCGACTTTGGAGCCATGATGAATTTGGAAGCGGGCATTGGTTTAGGCAATGATTTTGAAATTGCTTTCGGGGGCTACGAGATTTCCCAAATTACATTGGCGGGGATAAACATCCCAGTTACGGGCGCAATGTTTATGATAAATGATAATCCCATTTTTGCAGTTGATCCAGACGGAGTAGGTGGATTAGAAGATATAGATGGGGATGGATTTTTTGATGATCTTGGAATCGGTGAATCCTTTGAGATAACTGCTTACTTTGATGTGGGTTGCGATTTTTCGGATGCTCAGGGCGATAGTTTGATTTGTGAAAATAACGTAGGGGCGGGCTTTAGTGCACGAATAGATTATGACAACGCTTGCGACGAACGGCTCGTGCGTTTGCGGGGAAATTACTACCGTTCTAACAATAGACTTTCAAAAGCAGTTACCACGGCCGATACCGATGCTTTTGTGGAACAAGATACTTTTTACGTGCGTCATTTGGTGGATAGAGCGACTAGTCGTTTTGAAAAAAACTGCAACGGGGGCGAACAGTTTCAAGTCCTATTTCAAATTCCAACGGGCGTTTCCTACGTAGCGGATAGCATCCGACTCACTCGTAATGGCGGAACCATTCCGATCCCATTACTGAGCAATTCAATGAGCAATGATACTTTGACATTAATTTTTGATGCTGCGTTCACGCCTTTTATTACGGGAGAGTACGAAATATTGATGGGCTTCACGGCGGATTGTTCTGCGGACTTGGACTTTGTACAGTTGCCCTATGAGTTTGCTTATTATTGCCCGCCTTGTGATTGTCGGCACGTATGGAATTGTGCTACGCTGCTAGGCCCCAAACTCCACGCAGAGGAACCACCTTGTCCACCGAATACTTTTGTTTGTCCAGTTGGTTTGGCAACTAAATCTTTTGAAGTAAATCGAACCACTTTTGGATACACCGATGCTACTTATTCGACTCCCTACGATCCTGAACTAGCTAACAAAAAAGTAGCGATTTCCTGTGATAGTATCGAGATGAAGGTAGTGAATGAAGTTGGGGATACACCGCTAAATGACAGTTTGGGAATTGTGATTTCGTACCTCAATCCTGATTTGTCTCCCGATAGTTCGGAAACTTTTTTATTTGAAAATGGCGTCGTTCGATTTACCAATGGGGGCAATGAGTTCTTTTGTAACATTGATACTACAATTTTGGAAGTGGAGACTCAGGATAGCTTGAAGACCTTAACTTTTGACCTCAACGATTGTCTGACGGGATTAGGATTGACTTTGGTAAAAGGAGATACCGTAGAGTTTACGGGAAATTTTTCGCTAAATCCAGAAGGGCCTTACGATGGTCAATTTACCGAAGTACAGTCGTTCAGAGCGCTCGGATACGGTATGGTGGACGGCGTGGCCGAAGCCTGTGATAACTTCGGAGAGCGATTTACCGTAGCCAAAACGCAAACGGTATTCAGCTATCCCAATAGTAATGATTTTCCCGTAGGATGTAATCAGGCCAATTTGAATTATAACTTGATTACGATAAATAATGGATTTACCGATTGGTTTGGAAATGAAACCAGACAAGCGGTCGGTATTGATTCGATTGTGATTGATTTTGATCCCGCCATTTTGGAAGCCTTTAGCACCTACGATGCGCAAGTTTCGATTCCTGGTCATCCGGTGCACGGCAACGCTTACTTCGACGTAGCGGATTTTAGCGTAGATGATAATGGCCACTACGTAGCGAGGTTTGATACCTTGGGGGCAGTGCCAGCTTTGAATAATGTACAGAGTTATTCTTTTAGTTTCAGAGTAATCGTCACGCCCAATTGTCAAACCATTATTGGTAGTGCCAATGGCGATAATCAATATAATTTTGATCCACAGATTCATTTTCAAGATAGGTACTACGCCGTTGATATTGGTGACGGCAGTTGTATGGAGGAGCGGTTTGAGTCGGCGGATAATGATATTTTTTATTCAGATCCTCCTACGCTATCATTGGCAACGGCTTCGTCTCCCAATTTTAACTTAGCGGGAGATACCGCCTACTGGGATTTACAAATGTGCAATACCTCGTTTGTGGGGCACGCAGGATTGACTTGGTTTTCGGTAGAAGATCCAACGGGTGCTATCGAAGTGGTGGAGATGGAGGATATTACGGATGCTAACAATCCAATTACATTGACCGTAGAATCCTACGGCACGGTAGGTAGTAATTATTTTGCCTACACCAATCCGCTGGAGTTTGGGAATGCTACGGCGACTTTCGATGATATTTGTAACATTGTACGAGTCAAAGCATTGGTAAATAATTGTGGGACAACTAATTTTAATGCGCGCATTGGTTGGAATTGTATTGCATTCGCTGATCCCAATTGGACACCCGAATTGTATCCTCCCTGCGACGATGAGCTACAAGGATTGAGTGTCACTACGCTTGATCCATTTTTGGATGCCAACATCATTGAGCAGCCGATGGTAGATCCCGAAATTTGTGATACCAATACAATTGCCATTTTAGTAAGAAATACCGATTTGGGTACGGCGTACGATGTCAGATCCGAGATTATCTTACCGATGCAAGGGGCAGGATTTTTACCGGGTAGTTTTGAGTTGGCGTATCCGTCGGGAAGTGCTTTTCAGCCTATAGCCGTTGAGCCTACCTTCGTGCAGACCACTTCGCGTGGAGATATTTATGAGTACGCTGACTTTTCGGATCTGCATAGTTTTTTGGATCAAAATGGATTGCCGGGATTTGATCCTTTGAATCCAACCGATTCTAATGAGTTTGTGTTGCGCTACCAATTTGTGACCGATTGTGATTTTATGAGCGGCTCGATTTCCTATTATTCTTTTCAAGGTATGAAAAACTGTGGGGACTCTACCAACTACGAATCAGGAGAAACCTTACCCATCGAAATCAACGGTGCTGCTGCTGGTTTGGATAAAATATTCGAAATTGAATTTTCCAATCAAAGCCAGTTGATCCCCAATGCGAGTGCTACTCTGGAGGTGCAAGTCACCAACCTGACTGCTACTGCTACCGATGCTAGTGATTTGATCTCACTAATTCTTCCAGAAAACGTCACCTACGATGCCAACTCTACCGTAGCGATTGAACCCGGCGGCTGGACACTCGGCGAGCCTGATATTGAACCTGACGGTAACTTCCAGATGTTGTATTGGCCTTTGCCCATTGGGCTTCAACAAAATGAGATAGCAAGGTTCAGTTTTTCGGTCACTACTCCGAGTGTGGATTGTGCGGTAGATAATTTACAAGCCGCCTTAAATACGATTCAAAGAAAAGAACTAACGTGTGCCGCTACTGCTACCAACTGCGACGTGGATGCCTTTACCTCCACTAATAATGGCGCGCTGACGGATATTCCTGTTTTAAGAAATACCCTAAGTTTTGCACTCACGAATGTATCCAGTAGTTGCTCGGGAGTTGATGAGGAAACCATTCAATTTACCGCTGATATTCTTAATAGTGGCGTAGCCTTTCCAGCAATCAACTTCGACGTGGAGTACTACTTCGATCAAGATGGTTCTGGTGACGTGACGGCGGGCGACCAACTCCTCGCAACGATCACGGAGTCCGGCCCAATTGGAGCAGATGATGTTTTATCTATTTCTCATTCTATTCCCGTCAATGAAAGTCAGGTTTGTGGTATTGTTGTTATGATTGATTCGACGGACTTGGACATTTGCGAAACGGCAGAGATGGCACTCGGCGAACCTCAACTACTGAACGCAGGAAACGATCAGATTTTTTGTGAAATTTCGGCTACGACGATCACCACCAATTTAGGTGATCCTACTTGTGGTGCTATCAGTAATTATACTTTCAAGTGGTTGGCGATTGCTCCCGCTTCTACGGGAGATTTGAGCGCAACGGATATTCCAGACCCCGTCCTCAATGTCAACCACAACGCCACGACTCAGGATACTTTACAATATATTTTAGAAACGACCCGACCAAATTGTGGCGGTGTGACTCGAGATACTGTCAGCATCATTCGTGCGCTCGGCGTGACTGCCGACGGTGGAGATACGGTTTACGTTTTGCCAGGAGGTAGTACGACTCTTTCTCCTACTGTCAACGGAGGGTTCGCTCCGTACACTTACAATTGGACTCCTACCGCCACCTTGGATGATCCAACGTCAGGCAATCCCGTAGCGTCTCCCACGGGAGATACAGATTATTCGGTAACGGTGACGAGTGCTTCGGGCTGTACTGCGGAGACCACCGTGGAAGTAAGAACGAGTGGGGCGGTTACGATTACGGTACAACCTTTCGATGATATTATTTGCGCAGAGGAAACCATTGCGCTATCGGCTTCGGGAGGAACAGATTACGTTTGGAACGAAATACCCGGCAATCCCACCGCTGGTAATCTGAGTGGATACGATATTCCGAATCCTATTTTCAGCGGCGGCGAACCTGCTAGTATTTATAGTTATCAAGTCATTGTGGAAGATGCGGCGTACCCCGGATTTTTTGATACGGCCGATGTAGTGATCCAAGTATTGCCCACACCTGATGTTCAGATTGCATCGAGTACTACTTCGTTTATCTGCTCGGGTGAGGAAGTAGAACTGACGGCAAGCGGAGCGCAAGACTACACTTGGGAAAATGTAAATTCGAATACGATTATAGGAAATACCGAAAATATTGTGGTAGCTCCATTGATAGAAACCACTTACCGTGTGACGGGGGTGGATGCTAATGGATGTTCCTCAACGGAAGAAATTATCATAAGTGTAAATGAATCTGTAGTGGCTGAAATTTATTCCTATCCATTCGTTGGATGTCAAGGAGAGGTGTTGACGCTGGAAGGCGGCCCTGGATCATTGGTAGAATGGTTTGAAAATGGGCAGTCCGTCGGAACTGGAAACTCGATTGATGTCACTCCGACCGCTACTGCCACCTATCTGCTCGTCGTAGAAAATGCAGTTGGGTGTAAAGATTCGACGGAAGTAGCAATAGAAATTGTGGAATGTCCCTGTGAGCCACTAGCTGTCAGTAGCATCGTTACCGTTGAATCCACTTGCGGAAATGCTACGGGAGAAGCGACCATTAATTTAACCACCAATCCATCAGATTATACTTGGGGATGGAATCCCGATGTGGGGACTTCGCTGGGTGATGGCAATATCCGAAATGAGCTTCCGTTTGGCGGTTACGAAGTGACGGTACAAAGTATTGCGGATGTTAACTGCTCCGAAATTGTGTATCTGACTATCCAAAATGCGGACGGGCCAAGTGCCTCGGTGGTCACCACTCCCGCAACGTGTGCCCTAGCGGACGGTACAGCTACACTCACTCCGAGTACGTTTGATTATGATTGGGGAAATGGAATCGCGGGTGATACTCGAACTGACCTGAATGTAGGGACCTATTTCGTTACGTTTGCTGATCCCACCGAGCCAAATTGTCCTAACGTCATCGAAGTGATCGTCACGGAAGAAAATCCTCTGGACGCTACGTTGACCATTAATCAACTTCCAGATTGTGATACCAACAATGGATCCGCTACTATCAATGTAACGGGCGGTAGCGGTAATTACACCTACAGTTGGGACAGTGGAGCGGCCACCAATGATAACCTTGCTTCGGGCGTGTATAATGTTACAATTACCGATACCGACGCTTCGGCGTGTACGTTGGTCTATACCTTTACGATTGTGGATAATGTACCTCCCGCTACGATTGTGATTGATTCGATCACGGGTGTTTCCTGTGCGGGAGCAGCGGACGGAACAGTTGATTTTTCAATCACTTACGATGCTAACTTCAACGCTCCCGCCGATACGATATTTACTAATGGGTTTCAAGAGTTTGAAAATGGGAGTATTCCCGAAGGAGATTTCTGTTTGATAATTTTAGATGCTGCGGGCTGTTTGGCGGGGGAGGCTTGCTTCACCGTGGAGATGAATGAAGTCTTGGAACTCAATTTCACCGTAATTCCTGATTGTAATAGCGGTGGTGTCATTGAACTTGATGTTCAAGGGGGGACACCACCCTATCTTTTTGACTGGGCTGATTTGCCCGGCAATGACAATCCTCAAAATAGAGATTCCTTAACGACGGGAATCTATGACTTATCTATGATGGATAGTTTGGACTGTACCGTCAACTATTCGGTAGAAGTGCCCATCTGTGATACCATTTCTACGAGTACATTTTGCGATTCTATTTTTATAGGTCAGACGGATACCTTTTTTATCGAAACCTCCGAACTACCAGGAGATGACATTGTGGTACTCGAAAATTTCTGCTTGGATGCTTCGGGTACTGAGGTTGAATTTTTTGAAGACTTCAACATGCTGGCCATCGAATACACGGGGCTAGAGATCGGGCTTGATTCTGCCTGTATCGTCATCTGTGATGATCTAGGATTTTGCGATACAACTTACCTGTGTATCTACGTGGTAGAATATTTCGGACCGCCGATACTAGCGGATGATTGTACGGATAGTGTAGATATTGGATTTCCTGTAGTCTTGAATGTAAATGCAAATGATTTGTTATACGGTGGGGTGGATTCTTTTTACATCGGAGAACAACCTCTCTACGGAGATGTCACCATCAATCTAGATGGATCCATCACTTACAATGCGGGCGATATCTACTGCGAACGTCCCGATAGCTTTACTTATGTCATTTGCAATTCTAATGCTTGTGATACCGCCAAAGTTTGTATCTATATTAATTGTACAGACATTGTTATTTTCAATGCAGTATCTCCTAATGGAGATGGCGTCAACGACCAATTCTTCATCTCGGGCATACTCGATTATCCCAATAATAATTTATCCATTTACAACCGTTGGGGCACTAAAGTTTACGAAACCGTAGGCTACAAAAATGATTGGGAAGGAACTTTCAACAACAAAAAAGCACTTCCCGACGGGACTTATTATTACATCCTCAAACTGAATGATGCGGATGATAATCGAGTCTTTCAGGGATATTTGGAGATATATCGGTAGAGGAAATAAAAGACTCGTTGCTGTGAATTAAAAAAAGGTCTTACTACTTTTCGTAGTGAGACCTTTCTTGGATTATGGAAAAAACGAACTATGCGTTAGTTCATATATTGCTTTTTACCTACGATGGGAATTTCTAATTGAATGGTAGTTGGCTTATCCAATTTTGATGCAGCTAACGGATTTTTGGCATCGTACTCCTTAATCAAAGCGAGTACTCTAGCATCAATTGTCTCCTCAAATCCTTCGACAATTTGCAAATTGGAAATCGTACCGTTGGTGTTAAGGCTTAGTTGCACCGTTACTTTTTTTCCAGCTAAAGCATCTGTTCTTACACCTTTCTCGATGACCCTTGGAGATACATATCGTTTTACTTTTTTGATTACTTTTTTCTGGGTCTTATTGGCTTTAAAATTTTCGAGAACTGCGATGTCCTCTGCGTAAGTAGCAGAGGTAGTTGATGTACTCGCTAGAGTATTATCAGCCGCTGGCTGCGCAAATAATTGATTAGTAGTAAATAGTGTGCATACTGTTACAAAAGTGATGATAAGATTTTTCATAATAGATTATTGAGTTTTTTAAATACTTAAAAATTTGATTTTAAATTTCGGTACAGATAAAATAATTGGCTCAAATAAGCAGCAATTATACATGCAAGTTAGGCGTAGGAATGATGAGACAAAACGGATT
>JBCCJE010000155.1:0-8933 GCA_039027925.1 Bacteroidota bacterium | reverse complement strand
TTTCACTTTTCTATCAAGAGAATTTTAAATTTCGATAGCTGAAATAGCAGAGCTTATTCCATATTTTTGTTAGCTGCTTTGGCGTACCATGTACGTTAAGGCGTTTCGTTAAAAACTTTTTAAAATAATGAAAATGGAGGATTGAAAATTATTCAGTACGTTTAGAACACGTTAATTCGATAATTTTCAATTCTCCATTTTCAATTTTCAATTACAACTTCGCTGTTACTTCCCAATCTGTTTCAACAACTCTTCTACTGCTCTTTTCAATTGCTCATCTTCCCCTTTTGCTTTTCCATCAGGCGAATTTTGAATTTCAATATCTGGAACGGCAGGCCCCCATTCCATATTTTCGTTGGTTGCTTTCACGTACCACGCACGGAAGGGCATCCTCACATAAGATCCATCCAGTAATCCAGCACCTCCCGTAGAAATCACCGCTCCGAAGGTAGGCATTCCTACCAGCGTTCCGATATCTAAGGTTTTAAAAGCATGGGAGAAAATCTCCGCATTGGAGTAGCTATTTTCATTACAAAGCGCAATGGAAGGTCTAGTCCAGCTAGACAGCGGTAGCCGCTCCCCGAAAGGATAGGTTTCCCGAAAATTCATATGTTCTTTTTCCAAACTTTCGACAGCACCTCTAGGTACGGTGTACGCATGTTGGCGAACATTAAGAACGGTCATCAGCATATCGGTAGTCCATCCACCACCATTGAATCTTACGTCAATCACGATACCTTCTTTGCCGAGACCACTAGCAGTCAATTCTCTTTCGAACCTTTCAAAACTCGGCCAATTCATCCCTTGGATGTGGATATAGCCCAAGCGACCATTGGAGTATTTTTCGGTCAGTTGTCGGCGTTCTTTTACCCAATCATTATACAATTGCGACCGCAAAGAACCTGTGGGGCGAATCACAACCTCTCTTTTGACGCCCTGATTATTAGAAACTTCCAAGAGGATTTTTTCATTGGTTTTTCCGTTCAATAATTGATAAAAATTGGTGGACGCCAAAATGTCTTGCCCGTTGACGGCGTGAATGATCTCCCCTACGGCTAGCTTGCTTTCCGTTCGGTCGGCGGGGGAGTTAGGAAGGATACTCGAAATTTTCACCCCATTGACAACAGGGATTACTTCGATGCCTAATAGCCCCGTTCGCTCTCTTTGCAAATCTTCCTCGGGAGAACCACCTCTTAGTCCCATGTGGCTAGCGTCCAGTTGTCCTAACATTTCGTTGTAAAAAAACTGAAAATCCTGACGGGTAGAGGCCTGCATACATCTATCCAAATATTTTTTGCGAAGCTGATTCCAGTCTCTACCGTGGAAGTTCGGATCGTAAAAACCATCCCGCAGCCTTCTCCACGCCTCCTCAAAAACTTGCTTGCGCTCTAGCTGATGATTGATGTCCATTTTAGCTTGAAACCCCTGCCCTTCTTGCTTGCCGCCATCTACTTTTATTTTAGTGAAACTTCCCCCTCGCTTGATGGCATACAAATTTTTTCCTGCTTTGTCCAAAAACAAACTAGAGACCTCTGCTTTGTCAACGAGGGTTTTTGAATCTTTGCCATTCCACTTGATACTCATCAGACTTGGAGATCCGGGAGACCCCTGACGACCGCCGCCGTTGGTCGTGAAATAGAAGGATTCCCCGTCTTTGGAAATCATCAGATTGCGCTCGTTGCCCGCTAGTCGGGTCACTTGCACTAGCCGCTCGTGAATATCCTCAAAGTCTATCTCGATGAGTTCAATTTCTTTTTCCTGCTTGTCTTTTTTATCCTCTTTTTTGCCTTTGTCTTTTTTAGGTTTTTCTTCTTCCTCGTCATCCTCCTCCCAGTCTCGCTGAGTTTTCTCCCAGTCTTCTTTTTTTAACCAAACAAACCAAACATCAGTATCCCCATTATTGCGGGTAGATAAAAATCCCAGCTTGCTGCCATCTCTACTCCACATCGGATTGGAGTCGCCCCTCGGATGCAGACTTACATTGACTCGTGCTCGGTTTCCGTCCGCAGCGTGGATGTAGATTTCTTGATTAAAATCGAGATCATCCAAAGCGTAAGCCAACCATCGGCTATCGGGACTCCAACTGACTCCTTGCGGAGTATCCCATCCGTCCAGTAAAATTTTCTCGTTGGTTAAACCATCGGCAGAAATATCCGCAACAACGAGCATCCCTCTTCCTCTACGGTACGCCATCTTTTTTCTATCAGGCGAAATCGTGATGCCCTCTTCGTCGGCAGCATTATCGGTCAGTTGAGTGGTGCTTAGCTTGAAGGTTTTATAAAGATTGCTTGTCTTGGTATCACTTGACCGCACCATGAACAAATCAAATTTTCCATTTCTATCGGACGAAAAAATAAGCGTCGTATCGTTCAGCCAGACAGGTTCTTTATCTCTGAAAGGGTGGTTGGTCAATTGTACCGAGCGTTTTTTATCCTTGTCATTGGGCTTCACAAAAAGCTCTCCTCTCACCACGAATGCTATCTGTTTTTCATTGGGCGAAAGGGCGTAGTCGTCCGCTTGGTTAGTAAAAGTTTTATGCTCAATGGGATCAAAGCGGTAATCATCCGTCACTTGGATAGGTATGGCTTCGGAGATTTTTCTACTCTTTACATCCATCGTGTAGATATTGACGCCCCGTTCGAATACAATTGTAGAACCATTGTTAGTCACATCAAAATATCGGATACCTTCGTCCTTGAAGTTAGTGAGTTGCACTAAGCGATTTGGATCTTTTCCATCCGCATTGATGTTGAGTTTAAAAATATTGTACCGACCATCGGCTGCTCTCAAAAAGAAAATTTCTCCGCCGCCCCAATCGGGATAAATCTCCTGGACATTGGAGGTCGTCAATTCGGTAAACGTTTTTCCATTTTTATTATAAAGAAAAATATTACGATTGGCAGGGCCTGTGTAGGCTTCTCTAGCTACTCGGCAGGTACCTCTCACGAAAGCAATGAGATTACCACCGGGAGAAGATGCAGGCATCAAGCCCACGGCATCCATGATTCGCCGAGGGGTACCTCCCGATTTGTTGATGGTGTGTACCTCTTGTTCTCGTTCCACTTGCTGAAAAGCCCTGCGGGTATTGAAAATGATTTCACCATTGTCGCTCCAGCGCGCATCACCGTCGTTGGTAGAATGATGGGTCAATCTTTTTAATTGACTGCCGTCGGCATTGATGAGAAATAGATCATTATTTCCGAAGCGGTTGCCTTGAAATAAAATTTGCGAACCGTCGGGACTCCATTGCGGTTTGGATTCGTAGCTCTCGTGGATAGTTAATCTTCTAGCCACTCCACCCGCCACGGGCATCGTCCAAATATCTCCTTGATAACTAAAACTAATTTGTGCACCATCAGGACTAATGGAAGGATAGCGAACTATGGGATTTTCTTGGGCAAAAATTGGGGCAACGGACAACAGTAAAAAGCAGAATGCCAACAAGATCGTTTTTCTCATGGTGAGGATTTTTTGTGAAAAAATGAAAGGCAAGATAGTAAAACCAAATAACATCTCACGGTTCGTTTTTTCGTGAAAATCACCGCTTTGGGTGCAGGACAAATTTGCAATTAAGCAGCAATTTTGCCATCAACGAGTTGCACCAGCTTATTCCAATTTCCACTTAAATTATTAGCTCTTAAATCCAGAATATTTTGTGCTCCCTCTATCGCGTCCAACGTTGTCCAGAAAGTTTAAGACGTTTCTGAATAACTGTTCTGTGAGCAGCTTCAATTGGTCCGGAGCCCACTAATAATCCTTTACTTTTAAAAGTACCATATCGCATTCGTTCTTTGTTATTATTGAAATAATTAACAAGCTTTCTTTTTGATTCTTTTGCTTTTGTAGATTTTACTTGTAAAACCTCCACATTTTCAATTACCTGTTCGACTTTATCTGCCCACAATAATGCCTTTTGTTGCTCTACCCATTTATCTTTTGCCATCGCAGATTTGAAGAAAATTAATGCAAAAGCAAGCAAATGTTGAAGGGCATGATAATAGTCTAAAATTTGAATTGCCTTGGGATAATTGGCGACAATCCAGTTCCAAATCCAAGGTGCACCATCACAAACAAATACTAAATCTTCATCATATTGGTCTGTATAAAGCTCAAACTTTTTCAGAAAATCAACATGCTTACCTACATGACCAATATATACAGAATCTTTTATCCAGTTTCGAGTATTGCTCAATATGTGCAAGGCTTTTGACTTAAATAGCCTACCCAATTTTGCCTCTTTCCATTCTTCTATTCGAGTGAATATCATACTGCCGTCTATCATGGCATATACAATCTCCCCTTGTTCCTCAACTTTAGGAAGTTTTTGCTCTTCCTCCTTTATGGTCAGTTTTTCCAAAACCCCTCCATAATGTTTTGATACCCGTTCAACCTGCTTCTTATTCATCGGAATGCGTAGTAATTTTTCCAAGTCTTTACTGCCTTGTTCAAATACATCAGATTGTCCTACATAGCATAATAATTCTTGTAGATAAGGACTTATCCCAAAGCCGCCCGTTCGTATCGACAAAGGATGAGATTCATCAATTTTAATATCGCCAAAGCGAGTTCTTATCTTTTTTTTTTTCGAGAACTAACCTTCGAATCTGTTGTCGTCTTCTCAAGTATATCTCTACCAATCTCTACCAACATCTTTTCAAAGGTCTTTTCATATTCATAGCCACTTGTTTGGTCTTTTTGAGAAGCTTCCCAGTTTGAATATTTTTCCCATGCTATTTTTGTGAATTCTTCTTTTGTCATCATTGTAAGGTATTTATTTTAAATCTCTAAAATTAAGAACCTTTTGTAAATTTGTCCTGCACCCACCGCTTTCTCAAAATCTTTCTTTTATTTAGCGTTTGGCAAAATTGATTCAGACATAAAAAACAATAAACATGGATTGGATAACAAATCCAGATATTTGGATTTCATTTTTGACGCTTTGTGTTTTAGAGATCGTACTCGGGATTGACAACTTGATCTTTATTTCTATTTTATCGAATAAACTTCCCGAAGCGCAGCAATCTAAGGCCAGAAAAGTAGGACTTTCCTTAGCCCTGATCACGCGGGTAGCCTTGCTGTTTTCGATTACTTGGATGATGAGTTTGACCAAGCCGCTTTTTACGGTGCTGGGAAATGAGATTTCGGGAAGAGACATCATTCTCCTGTTGGGCGGTTTATTTTTGATTTATAAAAGTGTCAACGAGATTCACGAAAAATTCGAGGAAACACAGGCAGAAGGCACTGACCTACCCAAAGCGAGTACCTTCCAAGCAGTCATCATTCAGATAATGCTGATGGATATTATTTTCTCCTTTGACTCCGTCATTACGGCGGTGGGGATGACCGATAATTTGTGGGTGATGGTAGCCGCCGTAGTGGCTGCCATGATTGTGATGATCTTGGCAGCCGATGGCATTAGTGATTTTGTCAATCGCCACCCAACGGTAAAAGTACTCGCGCTTGCCTTTTTGATCATGATTGGAGTAGCATTGTTAGGAGAGGGATTAGACTTTCACATTCCTAAAGGATACATTTACTTTTCTATGGCTTTTGCGGTGATCGTGGAAGGTATTAATATCCTCACTGGATCGAGGGTGAAGGTAAAGAAGGAGAAGGGATGATGGGGTTTTAGGGTAGGTAGTTTCATTATACTTCAAGGTTATGGAAATAATCATGAAGATAATAGACCTTCGAATAATAAATAACAAAGCTCTCACAGGAAAATGTTATTGATAATCAAATAGCTAAGGCTTCTCAGTCAGATGATAAATAAGAAAATAGAGTAAAAAATATATGGATTCAATAAGTTTTGTAAAAGAGTTGAGACATTTTCTCGATATTGATAATGATATCGATCAATACAGAAAGCATTTAGAGTTGAGTGAAATGAGAGATACAACTTCAATAGCTTTATTAAAATTATATGAAAGCCTTGATTCTGAATCTAAGAAAAACTTTTTTGAAATTATAAGACAAATTAAAGTAGATACCACTTCTTTGATTCTCGGAGTTTTAGACGGAGTTATGATTCTTAAAAATCAAGAAGCAGATTTTATTCTGGGAATAAAGGGAGATAAAGATCTAATAAATGGAGAACTGCAACAAATTTTCTTGGGATTTGAGGAAGATGATGAATGGGAATCATATGTACCTGCTGTAACAAAAAAACCCAGCAAATCATTGATCTGCCGGGTTGTGGCTTCGTGATTAAGTCACGAAGTTGCCTCCTATTTCCTAGTTCTAATATCTTCCAAATACCGTTCCAATTCTACCTCATCGTATATCAAAACTTCCCGCGCTTTACTCCCTTCGCTCGGGCCAACGACACCTAGAGCTTCTAGCTGATCCATGATTCGCCCCGCACGGTTGTATCCTAATTTTAATCTTCTTTGAATCATAGAGGTAGAGCCGTGTTGATTTTGCACGATCAACCTTGCGGCATCTTCAAACATATCGTCCAAGTCTTTGATGTTGAATGCGCCGGGTTTATTACTTCCGTCGTCGTCTGCTCCGTAAAATTCAGGGAGGAAGAATGGCGTTGGATAACCTCTCTGCTGCCCGATATAATCTATTACTCTTTCCACCTCGGGAGTATCCACAAATGCACATTGCAGCCTTACCAGATCACTTCCGTAGGACAAGAGCATATCTCCTCGCCCGATCAAACGATCTGCGCCGCCCGTATCCAAAATCGTTCGGGAATCTACTTTTGCCGTCACTCGGTAAGCAATTCGGGCGGGGAAATTAGCCTTGATGACTCCCGTGATAATATTTACAGAGGGCCGTTGCGTAGCAATGATTAAGTGAATACCCACCGCTCGTGCTAGTTGTGCCAAGCGTCCAATCGGCAACTCGACCTCCTTGCCAGCAGTCATAATTAAATCCGCAAACTCATCCACTACCAAAATGATAAAAGGCATGAAGCGGTGTCCCTTGTTAGGATTTAGCCTCCGTCGAACAAACTTATCATTGTACTCTCGAATATTTCTGGCGTGGGCTTTTTTCAATAAATCGTACCGCTCGTCCATCTCGATCATCAGTGAATTTAAAGTATGAACGACCTTGGTCACATCCGTAACGATGGGTTCGTCCAGCCCGGGCAAATAAGCAAGGAAGTGATTTTCAATTTTTGAATACGGAAAAAGCTCTACCTTCTTCGGGTCAATCAAAACTAACTTGATTTGCGAAGGGTGTTTTTTGTAAAGCAATGACATCAAAATAACATTAATACCAACAGACTTACCCTGCCCCGTGGCACCCGCAATCAAGAGGTGCGGCATCTTAGCCAAGTCCGCTACAAAAACTTCATTTTGGATGGTCTTACCCAAGGCTATCGGCAAGTCCATTTTTGCCCGTTTATATTTATCAGATTGTAGCAATTCTTTGAGCGAAACAATCTGTGTCTTTTTGTTAGCCACTTCGATACCAATTGTTCCCTTCCCAGGGATTGGGGCAATAATCCGAATGCCCATCGCCGAGAGACTCAACGCAATATCGTCTTCCAGATTTTTTATTTTTGAAATCCTGACCCCAGGCGCAGGTACAATTTCGTAAAGTGTGACGGTAGGCCCAATCGTCGCTTTGATCTTGACTATTTCGATTTTGTAGTTTAATAAAGTCTCAATGATCTGATCTTTATTTTGCTCCAGTTCCTGCCGATCAATTTCAAATTTCTGCTCGCTGTAATCATCCAACAATGAACTTACGGGATGCTCGTAGGAAGACAAATCCAACGTAGGATCGTAGGGTTCGGTATGGACTTGATTATCCGTCTGAATATCCAAGGTTGTTTCTGCGTAGTTGGCCGTCAACGTCGTGGGCTTTTCCGAAGGAGGTTCATCTTCGATGGGAGTGGACGGCGGCGGCGGTGTCGTAATTTCCAATTCTGCTTCACCTGACCGTAGGGGTTGTGGTTTTTCTCTTTTTTTCTTTTCGAGATCAAATGCCAATTGTCCTTTCTTGACTTCAGCTTTTGAAGATTCGGGCTGCGCTTCCGATCCCTCATTCAAGGTAGGCGTTTCCCCCGTACTCACTTCGAGGTCAAGTGATCCTTCCTTCGAGGTATTGGATTTGCTACCATTAGCATTTCTAGGTAACAGTCCTCCCGATGAGGACGTCTCTCTGGATGTAGCGGGGCGCCGTTTCTTTTTGTTTTTAGCGCTGAAAATTCTTCCACTAAACAAATCCTCAAAAAAGAAACGAATATCGGCAATGACTTTTTCAACAGTTAATTCGTTGAAATTGGGATTACTCGACCAAATGATAGCCGTCAAAACGGAGAAGATAAAAAGTGCTATCAAGCCAGCCGTCCCCAAAAATTTGAGTAACCAAGTCGTGGTTGCTTTGCCGAATGCTCCACCGTAGAAGAAACTTGAATTTTGAAATAAAAACTCAAAAACGATAGCGGAGAACAACAACAAAAGAAATCCATTCCACAGCATCGGCACACTTTCGCTAAATGGTTTTTCCCGTAGGGCATTCAATCCCAGCTTGGTCAGGATGTAAACAAATATGAAAGAAGGAATCCCAAATCCCCAGTAGAAAAACATATTGGCTATTATGGCGCCGAGTCTGCCCAACCAATTGGCTGCCCCAATTTCTCCTGCGGTCAAAAATGACCAACCGTGTTCGAGCACCCGATCTTGATCTTCCTGCCAAGTGAATAAATAAGAGGTGAATGCGATGAATAGATAGAGCGCAATAAAAATACAGAGGAGTCCAAATAGCTTGTAAATCCTTTCGTCCTTTACGATTAGTGGTAATGATAATTGTCCCTTACTTTTTTTTCTCGCCATGAGTAAGTGTTGTGTGCTTCTAGTGTTGAGGAATGGTTTGCCAATGAATGTAAAATTTTATAGACATCTCATTCATCATGGTGTGTGTTTAAAGAAAATTATTCGTTTCCCGCAAAAATATATATAAAAATATGGAAT
>JBCCJE010000154.1:0-8942 GCA_039027925.1 Bacteroidota bacterium | reverse complement strand
ACTGGATGGGAGCCGAAGAGCTGCAGGCACGAGCTGGCCGGGGAATCCTGCTATGAATTATTCCAGAACATTCCCGTAATCTGCTGCTGTCACACGGAGAGACAAAAGGAAAATGGAGACCGCCGGCGGCCATACGGGGGATTTCCGTTTAGAGGGCTTTCCAATATGGGGGATGACCCTAGCCGGAAGTAAAATGGGATGAATAAAACGATGAGGATGGTTTCATTCACCAAAGGCAGGCGTTTTGGAAAATTGAAAATATGAAAAAGGTAATCACCACCATCGTTTTCTTACTAAGCGCAAGCGTTTTTCTATCTGCACAATCCAAATACGAAAATGGAATGCAAAAAGCCTTTGGCCTCTGGAAGGCTGGAAAGACCAACAAGGCTATTGCCATGTTTGAAAGAATTGGTCAGGCGGAGAAAGATAACTGGGTACCGCTCTACCACGCCGCCAATGCACTCATTAGTGCTTCCTTCCAGACGAAAGACCTCAATACCAAAAATAATATGTTGGAAAAAGCAAAAACCATCATCGCCGATGCCCACAAAAGATCAGAGAAAAACGCAGAACTCCTTACTTTGGAAGGGCTGCTGTACACGGCTTACTTAGCTACCGACCCCGCCACTTACGGGATGACTCTGCCTGCCAAGATTCAGAAATTACACGGACAAGCGATCAGCATTGATCCCGATAATCCAAGAGCATTACTCAATAAGATTGAGTACGAAATGGGGGCTGCTCGTTTTTTTGGCAAAGATCTTAGTCCGTTCTGTGAGAAAATCAAGACGGTAATTCCTAAATTTGAAAAAGATACACCATCAACTCCTTTCGCTCCTAGCCACGGACTAGAGCGCGCACAACAAATAGCGAATAGCTGCCAATGATAAATTTTTATAAAGAATTAAAATCAACCCTCATTATCCTCTTCGCAATCTGCGTGGTAACGATCCTGATTAATGTATTTTTGGCCAAACAGTTAACTTGGGAAATCATCAAGCAGCAGGTTTTTTACAACATTTACTACGGTGTGCCGCTCAGTCTAGTCAATGGATGGTTATTTGATTTTTTGAGTAAGCTATTTCCTTGGAATGAACGCCCGTGGACGAGAGCCATCACGGGTGTATTCGGAGCCATTGTCGTGACCATGACCGTATTGATTAGCCTCAACCTGATTTTGTGGGTATTCGTCTTTGGTTATAAAATGGATACCCTCTGGATCAGGGAAAATCGCACCTTTTACCTCATTGCCTTAATTATAACTTTTATCGTCTCCATTACTTTGCACGCAATTGGTTTTTTCAAAGAAGTTCAAAACGAACGATTAGTCAGTACGCAACTCCGACAGGAAAAGATAGCGTCGGAGTTGAGTGCGCTACGTACGCAGGTAGATCCGCATTTTTTATTCAACAGCTTTAACGTCTTATCGGGACTGATAGATGAGGACACCGAAAAAGCACAAAGTTTTCTTGCGGAGCTATCTGCTATCTATCGCTACGTGCTAGAACAGCGCAACGAAGATACCTGTACCGTAGCGGACGAACTCAATTTTGCCAAGCAATATCTCCACCTGCAGCGCATGCGCTTTGAGGACAGCATTTACCTAAAAACAGACATCGGCGAGGAAGTACTACATAAAAAAATCCCCTCCTTGACCTTACAACTGCTACTAGAAAATGCCATCAAACACAATGGATTCAATGAACAACATCCCCTCCACATCGAGATTACGCAGGAAGACGATCAACTAAGAGTAAGCAATAATCGGAAAGCCAGAACCAACCTCACCGAGAGCAATGGTATCGGCCTACAGAACATTCGAGAACGCTACCGACTACTGACCACGCAGTCCTTGACCATTGATGCCAATCCAGATTTTTTCACCGTCAAACTCCCCCTCATTTGATCCAAGCTGTCATAGTCGAAGATGAAGGCGTTGCCGCCAGAAGGTTAAAAAGGCTACTCGAACAAGCAGGCTTACAGGTGCTAGCTAGCCTAAAATCCAACGTCGCCCTACAAGCATATATTCAAAACCATCCAGCCCCCGATCTGTACTTTATGGATATTCACCTCAGCGATGGCGTGGTATTCGAAACCCTCCAAACCGTAAAACTCAGTACGCCCATCATTTTTACGACTGCCTACAACGAATTTGCCATCAAGGCCTTTAAGCAAAATAGTGTGGACTATCTGCTAAAGCCCATCGGAAAGAAAGAACTACACCAAGCCATCGAAAAATTCAAACAACTCTTCCAGACCAATACGCCTACCATTGATCTGCAGGTGATTAATCAATTATTAAAATCCCAAACACCTAGCTACCGAGATCGGATCAAAGTGAAGGTAGGCAATCGCTTACGTATTTTTCAGATGAAAGACGTTGCGCTCATCTATAGTGAAAGTAAGATCACCTTTATCCACGTAGCCGATGGCCGCTCGTACCCCATTGATCAGATTTTAGAGCAACTCTACCAAGAATTAGAACCCTCGCAGTTTTACCGAGTCAACCGTGGACAAATCGTCAATATTAATTTTATCACCGACATTATCAGTTATTCCAATAGCCGCCTCAAAGTCATCATCCCCAGCATCCAACAGGAAATCATCATTGCCCGTGAGCGGGTCAAGGATTTTAAGGCGTGGTTGGGATAGTGGGAAATTGAAGATTGAGGGTTACTGATGGTGGCGTTTTGCGGTGAATATTCCAAAGGGCAATGTCATTGCCTCTAGGATAAGATTGCTTTTAGAAAGATACTAAATAAACTAAAAAAAAAGGAGGATGCTCAGTGTGGGCATCGCCCTTTTTGGATTAATAATCGTGGTCATTACTTTAATGACGGTAGTTTTTAGCGTAAAATAGATGGTACTTACGCCAGCGACGACAGTTTTTACGCTGGAAATGGTGGTTTTTACACCGGAAATCATGGTTTTTAGACTGGAAATCATGGTTTTTACGCCAGAAATCATAGTTTTTACTCCAGAAACCATAGTTTTTATGGTGGACATCATAGTTTTTACACCGGAAATCACCTTTTCCACGCCAGAAAGAGTAGAAAAGGAAGAGTAAGTTTTCTTAAAGCCAATTTTTACCAACGTTAAATCGCTTTTCGAGGTTTGAAAAACTTGCTTTGAGAAAGCCGTGAGACGGAAAATAGGGAAAGCAGGTTTCCTTAAAGCAAATTTTTACCAACGCTAAATCGCCTTTCGAGGTTTGAAAAACTTGCTTTGAGAAAGCCGTGAAAAGGGAAAAGAGGGAGAGCAAGTTTTCTTAAAGCGAACTTTTACGAATACTAAATCGCTTTTCGAAATTTTGCCTCCGCCCTATTGCCCGCTCACGAAGTTCGGAAAGCTTGGTACCTCACGCTCGCGGATCAAAAAGAAATACATCCACCCTTCTATTTTGGACTCTACCCTTGGAGGTCAGATTGTCGAATTTAGGATACGCTTCGCCGTGCCCCTTGGAAATGATCCTATTCGCAGGGATACCTTTTTCCATCAGATATTTTGCAACAGCGTCCGCACGTTTTTGTGAAAGCACTTTATTTTGGGTAGCGCCACCCGAACTATCGGTATGTCCGTTAATTTGGATTTGTAAATGAGGTTTGGACTTTAGCAGGGTAACAATTCTGTCTAACTCTGCGGACGATTCAGTAGGGAGTGTAGTTTTTCCCGAAGGAAAATCAATATTTTTTAAGGTATAGGATTTGCCCTTGAGCAAATCTTTTTTGGTAGCGGTATCGAAGGCGAACGCTTCGGTGAAGGTGAGTTTTTCTAAACAAACTTGGTGGGTGTTGTGCTTGCCGCCCGTAGCCGCAGAAAATCCCCAATAGACATTGGGATTCCCTCTAAAAACTTCTTGGACGAGATCGTACTTTTCTTCTATCCGAAGCTGACCATCTACGGCTATCGCCAATGTTGTGTTGGTAGGATTCCAAGTAACCTTGACGCGGTGGGCTTTACAATCTTCAATATTTTTTCCACTTTGGAGAATAGGTTTGGGAGCGGTTTGTCCCCACTGATGGTGGATTCTTCCGTTTTTCATCAAAGCGATATGATCGTAAGCGGGATCGTCGAGATGGTAGTTTTGGTAGGTATCCATCTCAATACCTAGCGATGGATACAGCCCCGAAAATCCCATTCCTTCTCCGGGTCTTCCGAGGCGGAGCTTGTCGTGAAAAATAAAAACAATCCCGTCTGCCCCTTCATCTTTGCAACCAAATTTTAAATCCAACTCCATCTCGAATCGGTCGTTGAGATCAACGGGCGACTGGTACCAAACCGTACCGCCTTGCCACTCCCGCGCCGAAGTCAATCGAAAACATTGATCTCCTACCTGAACGGCATCCCCTCCAAGGCGAAAATCATCCATCGTAAAATCTTCGGATTGAGCATTAAGATTCAGAGCGCACAGTAGAAAAGCAAGGAGGAGTAAATGTGGTTTCATGTTTTTTTACTTTAAGATAAAGATAAATGCGGAATAGCCATGGGCATTTTTCGACAAACAGTTGGAGAAATTATTTTGTTTTAGAATTTATTATCTTAGCCGCTTCTGAATTTCAAATATTTTAATAAACAAGCATCAATTTTTAACTAAACAAAACACAATGAAAAGAAATGTAATACTCTTGTTATTATCCTCCCTCCTGCTGTTGTTTACTACTCCCTCTCACGCTCAATTATTTAAGAAAAACAAAAAAAACAAAACCGAAACGCCTAAAAAAGACAAAAAGAAAAATAAGGATAGCAAAGTAAAACCCTACGATGAAGTCATCACCGAGAAGGCGATTTCGGATGAGGGGCTGTTTACCGTACATAAGGTAGGCAGTAAAAACTACTTTGAAATCCCAGATGATATTTTAGAAAAAGAAATCTTGATAGTGAGTCGAATTTCGGGTTTTGTCAAAAATCTCAACTTCGGCGGTGCGGGGGTCAAGTCGCGCCCCCAACAAGTAATTCGCTGGCAAAAAATGGACGAGATGCTGATGCTTCGCTCGGTGAGTTACAACAGTGTGGCAAGCGAAGAAGATCCCATTTACAAATCGGTACGGAATAATAATTTTGAACCTATCATTGCTACCTTTGATTTGGCAGCCTATAACAAAGATTCTACTGCCTACGTAATTGAGGTATCGCCGTTGTTCACCAAAGATGTAGCCATGATCGGAGCAATGAGTACCGGTCAAAGAAAACGGTTTGAGATCAATGGTTTGGACAGCAAGCGCAGTATGATCGTGGGCATGAAGGCATTTCCTAAAAACGTAGAAGTACGCCACGTACTCACCTACAAGGGTAAAAAACTGCCCGACAACAATATCACGCAGACCCTATCGGTGGAGATGAATCAGTCTTTTATCATCTTGCCCGACGAACCGATGCAGCCTAGATATTACGATGATCGGGTAGGGTATTTTTCCATCACGCAAACAGATTATAGTTCCGAAGAACACTATACCCACACCAAGCGGTACATCACTCGCTGGCGACTAGAACCCAAAGATATGGACGCCTACAAAAGAGGAGAATTGGTAGAACCCAAAAAGCAAATCGTATATTATATTGACCCCGCTACTCCTACCAAGTGGATTCCTTACATCAAGCAGGGGGTGGACGATTGGCAGCCTGCCTTCGAGGCGGCAGGATTCAAAAATGCCATTGTTGGGAAAGTAGCCCCCACGCCCGAAGAAGATAGTGAGTTCAGCCCCGAGGATACACGGTACTCGGTGTTGAGGTATGTTTCTACCGACATTCAAAATGCAATGGGCCCCCACGTACACGATCCCCGCTCGGGCGAAATTTTGGAAAGTGATATCATCTGGTACCACAACATTCAAAAACTTTTACGCAATTGGTTTATGATGCAAACTGCCGCCGCTAATCCTGCTGCCCGCAAGGTTAAATTTAGCGATGAATTGATGGGTCAGTTGATTCGCTTTGTCTCTGCACACGAGGTGGGGCACACTTTAGGTTTGCCACACAATATGGGGTCAAGTGTTGCCTACTCCATTGATTCGTTGCGGTCGCCAACCTTTACTGCTAATCACGGAACAGCGCCATCCATCATGGATTACGCGCGCTTCAATCACGTTGCGCAGCCCGAAGACGGTGTAACCAATTTTTATCCGATGATTGGAGAATACGATATCTGGTCTATTATTTATGGCTACAAATTAGTACCCAACGCTACCTCGGCCGAGGAAGAACGGGCAACCCTCAATCGGTGGATCAAGCAACGAGCGAGTGATCCCATATATCGGTACGGCCGACAACGGTTCAATACCTTTGACCCTACTTCACAAACGGAGGACTTAGGGGATGACTTGGTCTTATCGGGCGAATTGGGCATTGCCAACTTGAAGCGAATCGTCCCTAACTTAATCAAATGGTCGGCAGCAGCGGGCGAAGGAAAAGACTACGACCAACTGGAAGAAATGTACGAGAGTGTCTATGGACAAATGGGAAAATACCTGCGCCACGTGACTACGTACATCGGAGGAGTAATTGAGCAACCCAAGACCACCGACCAAGCGGGACCGGTGTATCTCGCTGTCCCGAAGCCCATGCAACAGCGCGCCATGAAGTTCTTGGATGAGCAGATATTTCAAACGCCCGAGTGGCTGTTGGACAAAGAAATCCTCCAAAGAATAGAACCTGCGGGAGCAACCGAAAGATTGAGAAGAGTGCAGAGCAGGGTTTTGAATCAGCTATTCGATGCTGGCCGACTGAAACGACTCGACGAAGCGGAATCCTTATACGGACAGCGAGATGTATTTAACTTGTTAGATTTGTTTGCGGGTTCTAAGAGTGCTATTTTCAGGGAGGTTTACAACGGTACTTCCATTGACGCTTACCGAAGAAATCTTCAACGGGCTTACGTAGATAAAATGAGTGCCCTGATGAAAATAGAAAGTAATGACGTAGATCATACCAATATCAAGTCCATCGCTAGAGGAAATCTGAAAGTGCTAAAGGGAGAAATTCAATCCGCCGTAGCTCGACAAACGGATACCTTTAGTAAGTACCATTTAGAAGATTTGATGGAAAGAATTGAAATGATTCTGAATCCTAAGTAAGGTGTGACGAGATACGAGTTGGCGGATGATCTACCGTTTTTTGGAATCCGCAACTCTTATCTCGCCATTTCGTAATTTACAAACTGCATCCCCACAGTACATAAAAAAATGTCATTAGCACTTGACGATCATTTGTTGGGAAATTTTAAAGAAGAAGACTTTGAGTTTTACAAGAGCTTTCATCGTCGGGAGGATGCCATGCCCTACGTGGATTTGTTGAAAGAAAATGATATTCCCTTTCGGCTCGAAGGCACAGATGTACTCATCACCGAAGCCATCGTGGGAACGCCCATTTTTCCAAAAATTATATTAAAAATACTGACCGAAGATTTTAAAAAGGTTAATGGAATTATCGAAAAAACTATCCTCGCCAATAAGCCTGATATTTTCGAGCACTATCTGAATGACTCTACCGATCGGGAATTATTAGAGCTTTTGAAAAAGCCCGACGAATCCACCATCGAAGAAGTCATCATTACCAAGGAGATTTTAAAATCCAGAGGTATTCCCATTGATCCGGCTGCGTTGGAAAATATGAAGCAAGAACGCCTAGAGGAACTCCAAAAAGGAAAGAGTATTCACCTCGGATGGGCTACCGTGTACATCTTGTTATTTTCCCTAATCAGTATTTTCTTAAATCCCTTGGTCATGCTCATTGCTGGCCTAGGTATGGGTTATTTTTACTGGAATGATAAAAGCGTAGATATTGATGGAAACAAATACCATACGTTCGATAACAAGACACGCACGTTTGGTTATTTCCTTTTGATTGTTACTGGAATTGTAATTATTGTTTTAGTTTTGATCGCTATTTTTTTTGGGAAAAACTTGATCCTGCCAGCGGAGACCATTGATAATTTTCACTATTAGCAATGAGAGAATGAGAGAATGAGAGCATGAGGGAATAAATTCTTTTTCCTGACCATTTTAAAAAAACTTCTATTGATTATGTTTATCATGAAAGTATCCATTCCTATTTTTTTATTTGTCCTTTTATTGTCGGGGTGTCCTAAGGTGACCAACGAACCCGGTTATAATTTAGGAGAAACAATCATGCTCAAGCCTAACCAACCTGTAAAAATTCGGAGTGAAAATATTTATCTTTTATTGACCGAGGTGAAAGACAGCCGGTGCCCCAAGGAGGTCAACTGTGTGAGAGCAGGTGAGGCTAAAGTGGCGGTTGATTTTGGAGTTGGGGATGCCGTCTCCGCCTTGGAGTTGGAGGCGAAAGGACTTTGCTTCAAGGAAGATGGTAGTTGTGGTGAATCTACCGATGCGCAGGGCTATAAGGTACAGTTGTATAATGTATATCCTTACCCCGTAGAATCCACTACCAAAGAAGAAAACTACACGGCGAAGGTGATGGTGACTAAGCAGTAGCCATTTTTTTAATATCAATGACATTGCCCTCACAAGACCTACTTCGATTTTAGCACTCTAACGGGTCAGTGAGACCGAATCCATTTGTAGAAAAATTGGCTTTTTCATCAACGCAAGTTGCGTAGTACCGCCCCCGATTAGCTCAATTGAAAGCATCACCAAGGAAGAAATACTCGAACTCAAAAACTTTGTACGCCCCTAGTTTTTCGTCCTTTATTTTGCTTTGAATTTAATGGTAAATTTTACGTACCTAGCGTTAGGGATGCGCACTACTAACAGTCGTGAGTAGATTGGAGAAGTTATCTGAAATGGCTTTTCCACTTAGATTATATCATATTATGGTTTTTGTTATTTGCGAAATATTTATTAAAAAAATGAATTTACATGAAATATAAATAATGCAAAATTATTTTTAGCCAAATAAAATATGTTTTTAGCCCTATTACAATTATAAATATAAAACATAAAAAAACCTTATTCGTAATTAAACTT
>JBCCJE010000153.1:0-8978 GCA_039027925.1 Bacteroidota bacterium | reverse complement strand
TTTTACTCTTTTTGGTTTGTAAATTTAACTTTAAAGTGCAAAGATAAAATAAAATTATTTTACCGTCAATTACTTTTACTTGAAAGGATCGTTAGTTTAGGAAGGGAAAGAAAACGGACACAAGAAAGTCTTCCCTCTCATTACAGCCCAATAATGACCGACGAAGTATTTTCTTTAAAAATAAATAGGGAAGTGATGTAGAGAGAAATCGCCAAACCTACCAGTAATATCCAGAATAATTTACTTTTGTAAAATTCTTGTTTTTTTTCTAACAATAAATACACAGCGTAGGAAAAGAACACGGAATTAGTGAAGGCTAAGGCAATCATTTTGACTTGGAGTTATTCTTAGTTTAGGAAACTTAGTAAATTAGACGGCAATCAAAATATATTAGTTGCGTGCTAAATTCACTTTTTAAAAAATGAGAACAATTTATCACGGTCTAAGTTTTCATTTTTTCTTACACCAGTACATTCTGCAGTGGTCTCATTTGAAATAATACCTGACCCGCTAGGCATCGGTCTTACTAATCCTAAAGCGGAAGCCCCGCTTCAATTGCCATGTTTGCTTCAACTGCGCTACTTATGCAACAGAATTTTACGTGCGGTTTTTCATATTAAAATTTCAAAAATTTATTTTCTATATTCGTTTATGAATGAGCGTTACCAAACGCTTCTTTTCAAAAAAACTTTATTACGAAATTTAGGTAACTGCCACGAGGTACTAGGTCGCTAAGATTTTTTATGTCTATCAGCATTAAGGTCTGAAAGAATAAAAACTTTGTGGATTCCTGGCTAATGACACCACTTCTATTTAAATCTCGAAAAATACAAAACACATGTTTGAAGATTATGAGAACAACGCAACGCACAAAAAATCAATCATTGCTTTACTTTACAAAATGGTGAAAGCCGACGGAGGTATTGCTCCTATAGAAAAACAATACCTCTTTGACATTGCAAAAAATATCGGATTGGATACTGCATCGGTGAAGGAGGTAGTACGCAACCCTGATGCTTACCAATTAGAAACCCCTACCGACGAGCAGGATCGAATGACGATTATGTATTACTTACTTTTTATGATGCGTGTGGACGGTAAGATTTTACCCGCAGAAGAAAAGTTAGTTTACGAAGCTGGATTTAGATTAGGCTTCAATGAACTACTCGTCAGAGATCTCATCAAAGTAATGAAGCAGTATTTGGATGCAGAAATCCCACCCGAAGAGATGTTGAAGCACGTTAGAAAATATTTGAATTGACGTCTATTTCGCTGGAAGAAATGAAGCTCATCAATCACAAGAGTTACAGATTTCTCTTTTTGACAAAAACCTCACTCCGTAAATTTTACCATGTGCCAAAGCACACCTGTAGGGTCACTCAATCGAAATACCCTCGCCCAATCTTCATTTTCTGGTTTTTTCAATTTGATCGCTGGAAATTCTTTTTGTAGGTCTAGCGATTGCACGTACTTCCAAAATTTGTCCACGTCATCTACTTCGAGTAGCATCATGAAATTTTCGGCCCATTCTTTTTGATAATAATTTTGGAGGTGAAAAGTGAAGTCTCCCACTTGGAATACCGCCAACCCATCACTACTATATATTTCTTCGAAGCCCAGCTTTTTGTAAAATGCTCTACTCCGCTGAAAGTCTTTAGCTGGAATAAAAGTACGAAGCGTAGAAAATTTAAAATCTTGGATTTTCATAAATCTCTTTTTTGATGTGAGGATAGAGATGCGGGAACAGAGAAAACCCACTGCCTAAAATGGTATTTTCTCTCCTCTTCTCTCTTCCCACTTCTTACATCTCTCCTCTAAATCAGATCAATTCAAAGAGAATCTCACCGTTATTCCACCCTGCGTATTCGTGATCGGAAATGCCGCCGATGTTTTTGGAACTGTCTTGTTATAATCAAAAAATAATCGGAGGTTCAATTTGGAATTGATGTCATACGTTACTGCGGGAGAAATTCTGATTGTTCGAGTTCCCCTTGTAGGTTCTGCAATATTTTTATCCAACAAGTGATTGATCGTCACGTCATCTCTAAAAGAAAAATCAAATTCAACATTTAGATCGTTGCCCTGAGATTGGTTTTGTGGTCGTCCGGGACGGTTGCCTCGATTGTTGGGTTGTGGTTGGTTCGTTTTCTTTTTTGCACTACTCTTGCTTGGTTTTTTCTTACCCGTAAGGAATGGAATGATTACATTTTTGATGGGGTATCTAAATCCTACTACGTATTCCGTAGTTCGAGTTTCACTTAATTGAAAGTCCACAAAACTCATTTGTAGGTTTCTTGATTTTTTGAAATCCCCTCGAATGCTCATACCGTTCTGAGTAGTTACATCTAATCCGAGTAGTGGAGCAAACTGCTCCGTAATCACTAGATTCGGAATCTCAAAGCGAGAGTAGTAATTCGAAGTTGCCGGGTTGAGGTTTTCTTGGCTAAGTGGAGCTTCGTCGAAGAACTGCAATTCGTTGTTGAATTGGTTGACGGTCAAAGAAGATTTGTACCCGTGTGTGATTTTTACATCTTTAAAAATTTCTTTGAACCATTTCAATTTAGATAAACCATTGTAGGTCAGTCGCCAATTGGGTCGTGGTAAGGTGTTAAAAATGTTGGCATCTCGGCTACTCATAAAAGCATCGGGATCTCGATCCGTGTAAGCAGAGATAAACGCAGGAATCAATACATCCGTCTGATAGCGACCGTAGCCTTCGGTATAATTTCCAAATTGATTATCAACTTCGTGAACACCCGTTCCTAGTCTTTGCGAAATGACTTCCCGATTTTCTTCGAACTGATTGAAGAGTGCAATCAAGTTGCCCGTACCATCTTTGAAGAGTGTCTGCATCGCAAAATAGGAAATGGTATAGGATCCTACATCCCGACGATTCGTAATCCCGAAATCAACAAACTGATCTCTCTCTTCCTGAGTAGTGGCCATAGCGTACATCTCATTTTGGTTTTTGAAGAGTAGCGATTGATTTTCGGTAAACGAATAAGTGGCATCCACATCAATTCTAAAATCCGTAAATGGCTCTATCGTCAAGCGAGCATCGTAGTTCTTAGTATAATTCCGAACGGCATCCTGATTCAAGTAAAAACTCTTCGTGATCCAACGATCATTGGGATCAGCTACTGCCCTGTCAAACCAATCATCCCCCGGTTGAAATCCCGCCACGAAGTCCCATCCCGGGCGGCTAAAATTACCCGCTTGTCCTAGATAATCTACGGCTGGATTGTATCCCGGAATCACCGTCGTAAATTCTTCGGAATAATTAAAGCGTGCCTTGCGTAGCAGCATAAAAGGACGCACGATAGTCCTTTGTGCTTTACTAGGTTCTTTGTCTTTTTTCTTCTTTTTCTTATCGTCCTTTTTCGATTTATTCTTAGTGCCCTCATTGCGAGTGCCCCGTGAACTCCGAGCATTTCTTCGATTTTTTGCCCGTGGTTTTCGATTTATTTTTTTCAAAAACTTAGACTTGTTATACAGTTTTTCGAAATTCAAGTCCGCATTGATCTGTCGGGTTTGACCATTCTGAATGGTATTGCCCAAGTACACGCTATCCACGATGTTGAAATTGTTCAATGCTCCTGCATCCCAAGAGAAATTTCCTCGGTACTGGGCTTTCACATTGATCCAGTCTAAAATTGGAATGGATTTGAACGGGGCCGTATAGTTGACATTGATGTCGTGGAGGTATCTTTTGTCCCGCCCTCCGGCTCGGATATTTTCCCAAATAAAATCATTCAATTCATCCTGGGTTCTTCGGAGCTGAGTATCATCGTTGAATTCCGACAACTCATCAATCACCGAACGGCTCGTTGCGTTAAAGTTAATTTTTAATGATTTCGCTAAGTCCCATTGGAGATTGTAGTTCCGATCCCAAAGGAATTGCTTATTGACAAAAGTATTGAAATAAGGATTAGTACCCGCAAACCTGTACTTGGTCTCCGCCTTGTGCCGATCCGCAAAAGTGTTGAAAGAGAAAGAATTGGGTAACGGATTAAAGTTGAAATCTGAGATAAACTTCAGATGCTTCTTCAAAGTTTTATTCTTTCCGAAGGCTTTCTTAAATGGCGTGATGTAACCAGCCTTCCTACTGTAATTATAATCCACTTGCCCTCGGTACTCATCCAACTTATCCTCCTCAATGAGGGGATCACTCCGCACCGTTTCCGTTTGTGAATACGTAAAGCTAAAGTTAGAAATATCCCAAGGCATGGGTTTTTTATCCTTACTCGTTCGTTCCTTTCTTACGTTGGTAAAATTGAATCCCTTGATGGTGGTCTGATCAATGGCCTGATCCCGAATAGAATCTCTTGCTTCTTTAGAGGTCTGACTCTCTAATTTTTCCTGCAAAGGAACATCAAAGTCGTAGGGATCAAATTGGGGGATTCGATCAATATTGGAAAATTGCGCGTAGAACGGAATTTTGATGCCCCAATTTTCTGGTAAGAATTTTCCTAACTGAAAATCCGCCGCCAAATCGTACTGTTGGATTCTCTCTCGCTGACGATCTGCCAACCTCTGATCTAGTGCTCCCCACCCGATAGTACTAAAACTTCCCGATGCCGCTAAGTTTCCGAAGTCTGCTAGTTGAACATCCAATCTTGCCATCCCAGCGTAGCCTGCCCGCTCGTCGAATCCAGTTACCCGCAGCTCGTTGATCCAAATTTCCCCACAGGTCGTTTGTCCCGTTGGATCAATATTTCGGACACCGATCATGATTCCTCTGACGTATCCTAAGTTTGGATTTCCTACTACTTTTACCCTATTGACGGGTATATCTGGATCATTCCTTTCGAAGGGTTGTGCTAGTGGCCATCCTGTGTTGTTGCGTTCGAGTTTTATATCTTTTAGTAATTCTAGCGGAAATTTAAATTCATTTTCGTCCCGCCATACTTCTCGTTTATACGAATTTTGGGTGCTCGAAACCCCTTGCACCGCCGCCTCTTTAGAATAAATAAGCGGTATCTCGTACTCATAATAATTTTTTTCAAAATCACTTCCAATCCTCATAAAAATACTCATGGTGCTATCCCGCAGATCGTCAATCGTCTCATCGAGTTCTGCATGTACGAACATCTGTACCCCTTCGTACACCCGCAGATCGTAGTTAAGATTTCTGAAAATTCCTCTAGCATCATTGGGTTTCAGATTACAGATATTGATCGAAAGGGATTGTTCGTTTTGGAGGGCATTAGGGAAAGGGCCTAACGATTGCTCCCGCTCAATTCCGATGGGTAAAACATAATTAAATGGTTGACGACTACTGTTTTCTTCCACGTTCACCGCATTTACGTCGAAGAGGGTTTGGTTAGTATTAGGATCAGAACCAATCACACCATTCTCAACTAGCGGTCTTCGGTATCTTCTCCATTGATTTCTCACTAACTCTAGTCTCGCAAAACGTAAAGTAATTTTTTCATCAAATCCCTGCATGTACATCCGGATAAATCGGATAGATCGAAAATCCTGAATACTACCTACTCTATTGGTATATTGATCAATTGGAATTTTGAAACGATACCACACTCTTCCCGCTGGCCCCTGAATGGAATCGGTAATAAACTGGTTGGTTCTTAGCTCGTCGTTTTGAGGTACTAAAGGAATTTTATATTCAAAATATGCCTCGGTTTCGCTTAGGGTATTATCATTGTTCAGGTCTTCGGAGTCAGGGATATTGGTCCCGATGATCTCGCTGATACTTCCGATAGTTCTAGCATTACCCTGCGAGTTATTGAATTTGGAGTAGCGATCTGGTACACTAAAGCTATCATCCTCATAAATAGGATCACTAGGTGTTACGAAGTCATCATTTGATACATCATCCAAGGTGATATTCAACTGGGTGGAGATAGTATTCCAATAATCCGCAAAAAGTGTTTTCTCCAATTCATTGTCCGCACCGTCGTATCCAACATCCTGATTGGCTCTTCTGGTTTCGTCATTATCAAACGCCGTGGTCACCAACGGCCCGAGGGGAATCCTAGCTAGGTTGGTCTCTGTGGTTGGTCTGGCACTATTTGCCGTTCCTCCCGGAAGTCCATTTTCAAAAAATAATCTTGAATCTCGGAGAATATCTTCGGAGATATTTCCTAGATTGATATACAAGTTACCTGCCCCCGAAGTGGCTGTTCCATCTGGTTTTTGCATAAATGGATTAAGCATCCAAAATTCTACAAACTCAATATTAGCCGCATTAAAGTCATTAGTATTCAAGGCGCGCATGATTCCCGCCCAACGCGTTTCGGGATTTTCCAATTTTATTTTTCCACCCACCTCGGTTACTCCCGCTGAGTACTGTGTTCCTCCCGGTACATCAAAATTGTAGGGCCCTCTCTCTTCTGGACAGTAGGTCAAATCAAACGTAAAAATGGTCGGATTGTCCTGCGGCGTTAGCTGCCGATTCCTGAATACTTCTTCCTGCGCAATGGCAGCAGCGTAAGGATCAGTTCGGTCATTCTGATCCCTTACACTAGGATCAATTCGATACCAACTCAACCCTGCCCGATTGACATTAGAAATAGTACTATCTATAAATGCGGATTCTGGAAAAAGTGGATTATTGCCTTGCAGATCATTTTGGGGCACACTCGCTGGCACCCACGCAGTGTAAGGAGTCCTCAGATCAAAACTACTGGCACTTCCCTCAAAGTCATCTAAGTAAACTGCTCCGCTATCATCACGCTTCCCCGTTGAGTCCACTTGGTTAACGGCGCGGGAGTGTCCCGGACGCAGGGCAGCTAACTCTGCCATCATCGTCACTTTAGAGGGTGCTTTGGTGTCAATGAGCGGAATTCGATCTACCATACGAGTAATAAATTCCGATTCGGTACTGTAGTTAAAATCTAGTCCGTAAATTTTATTATTGATGGGATCATCCCCAATGTTTACTTTTTGGGTAAAAGGTCGTTCGAACAAATTCAAAAACGTACCCCCTATGGAAAAATTTTCGTTCACCTCGTAGTCCGCCCGCAGACCCAGTAGGGTCTTGGTTTGAAATCCAAATAGCGCATTGTCCTCAAAGGAAACCTTGATCGGAAGTCCCGACTGGAGAATGGCGTCGTTCAAAATCTTGATACGACCAATCTGATAGTCCACCTCGTAATCTACTCCCTCGTCCAAAACTTGCGCCCCCGCAGTGACCACGATGGATCCTTGCGGTAGGTTAAATGAACCTAACGAAATCTCATTGGATACCGCCGACTTGTAGGATCCCCTAATCGTGAATCGGTTAAATTCTGGAAATTCCCTCGCCTGAATCACCGTAGAGTCATACAACATTTGGAAAGAATAAAATTGCCTGAATCCCGGGTCATCAATTTGTTCCGCCAAGTCCGAACCAAAGGGTTCAAGTACGGGAAACATGACCCGACCATTACGGGTATTGATGGTTACGTTGGGCACAAAATCGAATACCCCATCGGGCTGCGGATCTCCTTGGACGTTGAGATTATCCAAATTAAATACCCGCAGAAGCGGCACTCCTTCCAAGTTGGTTTCTGGTAAAAATCTTTTTTGTCCTCCTCCCGGATCATCATAAAAAATATCTAGTCTAAAATCTTCGCGGTTCACTTGGTACGCCCCAATCGAATAAATATTTTTCATCATCAAGTCCCAGCCCGGAATGTCCGTTCGTTGTGTAGTACTTTTTAGCATTTTTACAAACAATACATTTTCGGTAATGGAATCCTGAGTAGTGGGTACATCGTTCGAGAGTTCTCCTACCTTATATACCCTTTCTTCTCCGCCGTAATTATATTCGTAGGCTACCGCTAGTACCTGATCTGGTCTTAGGTTTACATTTACTGAGAGGAATCCCAACTCAGCGTGGTAAGTATATTCATTGGGTGAAAGTAGCCGTGCTCGTACTTTTTCAAAATCTCTAGTTTGTTGCAATTGGAACTGAGGACTCGTGACGGCAGCAACTGCTCGGTTGGCAAATCGAGCGTTGGGATGCTCGACGAGTGCTTCGTAGAGATCGTTAGAACTATTCTCGGGGAGTTCATTAGTTTTAAAAACATCCAAATTTCGGGGCGTATTTGGAGACTGGAATATCATGTTTTCGTTGGTGATCTTTTCGTACTCTCCCAAATCGGCGAGTGCGACTACTTCTCTAATTCCTTCGGTTTCGTTTCTGTCATTGGTTACCCAAACTTCGATGTTAGTGATCCGCATCAAACTATTAATCTGCGGAAGATTTTTTAGTGCCGTTTCAAATTGATCTCGGTTGTAGTGAGAGAGAAAAAAGTGCCTGTTTTCATCGTACTCTTCGGCAGTCACTTCGAACTCTTGTACTTGGCTTCCTCCTTGGATTTCTATTTCTTGACGCTGTGATTTTTGTTGGGAGGCAACTGCGGTGAGTCTCAGATGCCCAAATTGTAATTCAGTTTTTAGTCCAAATAAACTTTGCGCACCTTGTATCAAATTACTTCGCAGGGGTAGGCTGACATTCCCCGCTTCAATTTTTTTGATGATGTCATCTTCGCTGAAGGCATCACTATCGTACTCTAATTTTAGTTGATTATCAAAATCAAATGTAGCCTGTGTGTTATAATTTGTTCCCAGTTTTAATTTTTCACCAATCGAACCGTCCACGTTCAGTTGGATATTCATATCAAAATCGAATCCTCCTTGCCGTTGCTGTCGTTGGGTCAAAATTGGATTTTCGATATTTTGAAAATCTACTCCGAAGGTCAAATCAATATTTCCTTGAGGCTTGATATCTACTTCTGTACCCCCAAACAACCGATTGAATAACTCATCCTCCAAGTCCATTTTAGCAATAGGATCCACCTTGCCGTTCACACTCGTGTTGGTACTGCTCAGTCCGGAGAGTTGTCTGAAATATTCCTCCTCCTCTTTCTTGTTTCTCCACTCCACGTATTCCTCAAAAGTCATGTAGGTAGGCATCCGAAAGTATTCGTCACCAATCTTTTCTGTGATGATGTACGATCCCGAAACTGGAC
>JBCCJE010000152.1:0-8992 GCA_039027925.1 Bacteroidota bacterium | reverse complement strand
GTTGTTCATGGCAAAGTTTTCTTATTACTTGGAGGTTGCTTATTTTTTTTTAACCCGAATATTTTTCTGTGAAATCACTAATTTTTACATCAAGTTTGCTATATTTGAATCATTACAAAAGACTTTAATATGAATATCGTTTTCTCATATATTATAAAAGTCAAATCCGAATAACTCGATACTACTACTTTAAGTTGGATTTTGAAAAGGCAGACCAATATTACTTCAACATTTTAAGATTAAGTCGGGACAGGTTTTATGAGAAAGAGCTTCAGTACAGAACCGTAAAAGTGTACGCTACGTCTTTTCATTTTCAATTTTTGCAAACATACCGTCACCCTCTTGATATTTTACTTTTGCCAAGTAGATGAAGACAACTTAGCCAAAAGTAGAGGTAAGTAATAGCCTTAAAAAATTAACCAAATGATTAGTACGCTCATCCTAAACGGAGAGGTGAACCATCTTCACCGCCTAAGCCATAGTATCGAACAAGTATGCCCCCAAGTCAAGGTTTGTGGTCTGAGTACCTCGTTTTTTAATTTAGATGAATTTATACAGGAGAAAAAACCTCAAATTGTCTTTGTCAATAAAGGCAACTGCAAAGACACCTGCCTGCAAGGACTTCGACAACTTTCTTCATTCCAAGTGGAAATCATATTGCTCTCCGACGAAAAGGATTTTGCCTACGATGCCATTTCGTTCAAAATCGGTAGCTATTTGTTACTTCCTCTCAAAGACGAAGAACTTTACAGAGCGGTAGCAAAAGCCCAGTCCCAAATAGAGCTAAAGAAAAACTTTAGTAACCATCTTACTACTGTAAAACACAAATCGGAAGTTGAACTAATAGGTATTCCTACAATGGATGGATACGAATTTATCGTCATCAAGGATATTGTCAGATGTGAAGGACTACAAAAATGTACAAGGGTTATTACCAAAGGTAGGTCAGATATTATCAGTTCTTACAACATTGGCGAGTTCAAAAAAAAGTTGGAAGACTACGGTTTTTTCTCCCCCCACAAGTCACATTTGATTAGCTTATCTAAGGTGAGAAAATACCACAAAGAGGGAACAATCACGCTAAGTGACCAATCTAAAGTACCCGTATCCCGTAGAAGAAAAACAGATTTTTTGAATCAATTATATCATTTGTAAAATAGGAAGTAGTGGACAGAGATAGATACACCTAGAAAAATTTTACCTAGTCCAAATGATCGAGGAGATTTCTTTCTAGGATTCTAAATTTTTGATTCTCATATTCTACTAGATACAATCCTGTGTTGGCGTGCGGATAATCGTCCATTTTGGTTAAATCGTTTTCATCCAACATACACATCAGTACGCGCATTGTCCTACCGTGCAGACAAACCAAGAGGTATTCTTCTGCTCTTTTCTCCAAGTGTTGGATAAATACTTTAAGCCGTGCCACTACGTCGTTGATACTTTCGCCACCTGCTATGCGTTCGTCAAATGTTCCACTTCCTACTACTCGAATATAGTCCTTATGCATTTCGGGATTACCAGTTTTGCCTTCGTGAATCCCCCAGTGCATTTCGTTGATCGCTTCGAATTGTTCCCAAGGAATACCGTCTTTGATAAAGTTAGCTACGGTTTGGTGAGTCCTCTTTAAAGTGGAAGTCAAAACAACTTGAAAAGGAACAGATTTATACATTTCGTAAAATTGCAATCCCTGTTGGCTACCCGTAGCATTCAAATCAGAATCAACGCCAGAACCTTGGATGATTCGAAGTTTGTTATATTCGGTCTGTCCATGACGGATAAAATAAATTGTTTTTTTCATAGATTTTTTTTTTTAGAAATAAAATGGAGAGATAGTGTGTATGTTTTGAAAGTGTAGTTTGATTACCTGTACCAACAACTCGGTGAAGAGATGATCGTGTATTTTCGTTTAGTTCTCACTCGCAACCTCAAACCCAAAAAACAACATCTCGAATTTTACAGTAGCAAAATTCGAGATGTTGAGTAATTTGTATTTTATAAAATCAATTAGGCATTCACTTTACTGTTTGCTTTTTCGTGATCGGCTAGGAACTTAGCCAAACCAATATCTGTAAGCGGATGCTTTAGCAATCCAAGGATGGCACTCAGGGGGCAAGTCACGATGTCCGCACCGGACTCTGCCGCTTCGATGATGTGTTTTGGACTTCTGATGGAAGCCGCTAGTATCTCCGTATCAAATTGCTGGATAGCATAAATCTCTGCAATCTGATGAATCAACTCAATCCCATCCCAAGAAATATCATCAATTCTGCCAATAAATGGAGAAAGATAAGTAGCACCCGCCTTAGCGGCAAGGATGGCTTGTCCAGCAGAAAATACCAGCGTACAGTTGGTATTGATTCCATTCTCTGTAAACCAACTAATGGCTTTCACCCCTTCTCTAATCATGGGTACTTTCACTACGATATTGGGAGCAATTTGGGCAAGATTTTGTCCTTCGGCTATCATGCCCTCAAAATCAGTAGAGATGACTTCCGCACTCACGTCACCTTCCACAATGTCACATATAGCCTTGTAGTGCTTCATTACATTGTCCGTACCAACGATTCCTTCTTTTGCCATTAGCGAGGGATTGGTAGTGACACCATCAAGGATACCTAAATCCTTGGCTTCTTTTATTTCGTCCAAATTAGCGGTATCAACAAAAAATTTCATAGGTGATTGGATTTTTGAACAGACAATATTTTGTATTCGCCTGCGGTTATTAAATGAAAGAAAAAATGGATGGGCTAAAAAAAAAGAGGTGAGAAACCACTCCGCACCGCTCAACCATCTACCCTTGCTGCGTTTCCACCCTGGGGGAGTTCGACAGGAGCTGGTCGAATGGCTCTCACCAGCCGCAAAAGTAAATTTATTGATGGAATTTGGATAATTTTCTTTAGGATTTTTTTGAAAAAAACGAAAATGGAGATCTGTCTGATGATTTTGGGGCAAGTATCATATTTTCATTTTTTATATACATTTTTATCTAAAATTGGCAAATTAACAAACGTTGGCAAGGTATTTGGTTTCAATATATTACAAAAAATCGTAATTGATTTTTTGCTGAACATATCAAAAAAGACCTATCCCAAAAGCAGCTTACTGCATTTTATAATCTCATGTTTTTTTAATTTGGTTCTAGTCATTACATGTGTATAGTACACATTACAGTCTGAATGAATCACACCTGATAATGGTAGCTTGACAGCTTTTATCTTCGGAGATAGTTATTGATAACTACATAGAAGTCAAGTATTTTTTTTACGAAACTAAAAAAACATGCTCAATACCAAAAACTGGAACAAATTCATTGTTAAGCGAACAGATCATATCCTGAATAAGGATTTATTCTCGCATAAGATCGTACGTATTCGCCCCGTGTTTTTATTGTTATTTCTTTTCGGTTTGATGGCTATTTTTTACCTAGCGGTGCTGAATCCCGATTTGATATTTTCAATTATTACGGGTTTAGCACTTTTTACTGCTGGCTTTTTGATCTCCAATTTGTTTTTCCTCAGTACTTCTGGGCAAAAAGAGGATAGTTTCAATCGCTCCGTTATTCAAAATTCAAGTGATCTATTTTTAGTTTTTGATGTGCGCCGTGGACAATTCAAGCACGTCAGTTCAGGACTTGAAAATCTACTTGGATACGATGAAACTTCGATACTTAATCAATACGATTTGACCTTTGTGCACCCCGCAGATCGGTTTGAGCTGTACAATATTTTGGATAAAAATTTTCTAAGACTCCATCGCAGTTTTACGGCTACGCTCAGAATGATTAAGCGGGGAGGTACAGTCTGCTGGATCAATATCAAGGGGGACGTAGTAGTCAACGCCTCCAATGAATTGGAACAAGTTGTGCTGAATTTTAGAGAGGTGACTAGAGAAAAAGAACAATCCATTGCCCAACACCAATACTTAAAAAGCCTAGAACAATCTATTCAGAAAAAATCATTCAAAACGCACGAGTACGAGGAGATTGCGGACTTGATGTCTTCCTACGATTTGAAAGAACCATTGCGCACTATTTCCAGTTATTCGAGATTAGTGCAACAACGTTACGGCGATCATCTCGACGAAAGTGGAAGGGAATTTATCCAATACACCATTGATGGTGCCAACCGTATGACTCGAATGATGGATGACATTTTATCCTTCTCGAATATACGTATGGAAAAATGGAAGCCACGGGAAATTAATGTTACAAAAGCAGTTCGGGAGGTAGAGCACGTCCTCAATAAAGAACTGAAAAGCCTAAAGGCAAAGGTGATTTATGAGCATCTTCCTACCATTCACATTGATTTTATCCAATTCAAATTATTGATAAAAAACTTGATTGAAAATGCCCTAAAGTTTAGAGGTAGTGATACTCCTGTGATTCAGATTTCGGCGGAAGAACAAGTTGATGCTTGGCAATTTAGCGTAACTGATAATGGCATTGGCATAGCTAAGGCGTACCACGAATCTATATTTGAAGTATTTGGAAAAATAAGGGGCTACGGCAATCTGGAGGGTACTGGCATCGGGTGGGCTCTGTGTAAAAAAATAGTGCAAAATCATAATGGAAAAATATGGGTGACCTCCAACGGCAAAGGAACAGGAACTACTTTTTGTTTTTCTATTCCGAAAATGTTAGTGGAAGTACCTGATAATCAGAGGATTAACTCAAAAGAGTCGTACCCGAACGATCTGACTTTTAAAAAGTTGAAGTTACATATTTGAGCGATGTGTTTTTTGAGTTGTGGGTTGTAGCGTGACGATACTCTGCGAGATAATCAAAAACTAAAACCAACTTAAACCTGCAAGCTACAACTCAAAAAACAACAACTATGACCTACGGAAGGCTCGTGGTGGTGTTGGTGAATCAAAACATAACCTTTAGTAATTAGCTTTCTCATATTACGTTTAGATTTGTTTTGAGTAGCGAATACATACCGCTGAATGCAGAGACTTTGCTTGGGGTTGTGATAGGCATTATGCGTATTGGGTAACCCTATTTATTCCAAAAACTACCTTTAGGCAAAGGGATCAGCGGTACATCACAGCCTTCCTTTTTTTTGACTAGCTTTCACTTCGGGGGAGCTAGTATTACTGTTACCACTACTACTAAAAATTAGAGCCTTCAACGGTTATCGTTGGAGGCTCTTTTTGCTTTTATGAATCACTCTTTTTTTTACTGATTCAAAATTTTCTTGCAATAGAAATTTAAAAAAATAAACCTACCGAAATTTAGAAATCTTTAAAACCTCACTGACAATATTTTTACAATTTTTATTTTCGATCAAAACTACCTGCCGTAGCAGCAGGGTACGGTAAGTATCATATTTATCGTGTGGAGAAGGATTGTGTAGATTTTGTATCGGTTGTAAAAAACCGTGGTACTGGCTCAACTCATAACATTGCTTTTGCAAGTTGTATTCGATGACTAAGTTTTGTCCAATAATATTATCCAATTGGAGCTGAATAAATAGGGGACTTGACAGCTCAATCAACTCGCCTACCTGGTGCGTGTAGCCTTTATCAAAGTGTGGATAATAAAAAATCTGGTAATTGATGTCTTCGCTTTCGAGGGCCTCACCTAGCGTAACTAGCTGATTTTCAATGATTTCCGACGGTAAATCTTTTTTCTCTAGTGCTCCGAAAGGAAGCCATTGGTCGGCGGCAGCTTTGTAAAACTCACAGTCACCAATGCGCAATTTATAATCGAACTTCGGATAATCGGGAATCACGTAGCCGGGATAGTAATATTCGAAACCTTGTTTTTTGCCATAATTGATCTCGGCTAGCATGGTATAAAATCCTAGGCTGTACTTGGCGTAATCTGGATCAAACAATCCCATGATACTTGCCATACTTTTTTCACCCAAATCAAAAAAGCTAACAGCTACCAACTTGCCCCCATCGTAAACGGCTACCTCGTAAGTATCATAAATCGTCGTCTCCCCACCGTCCTGCAAAGAGTCTTTAATGGTTTGGGAAATATAACCCTCAAACCGGAGTTTGTGCTTTTGGTAGAGTTCCTCCTTTTCTCGACTGATAAATGCTTTTCGGTAGATGGTTTCGAAGCGTTGATTCCGATTCCATATTTTTCTTAGTTTTTTCCGAAATTCATAATTTACCAAAGGTAATCGAATCCTGATGGGGGAGTAGAGTTTCCCCTCCAAATTCAAAATCTTAGTGGTGTAAATATACTGTCCCGATCGAAACCAGCCATTGACTAAGTAGAAATCAAGTATATCGCCGTACAGCGTAGGAGGTGTATGAAATTGTGTGAACATGTTTTTAAAGATTATGGATTTAAGATTATGGATTCAGGATTTTTCGATAATCCATAATCAGGAATCCATAATCCATAATCAATCAAATTTTACTCGATTAAACGACATTGCCTTAATCAACCAATTGGGCAACGGCTTGTTGGGATCTCGTTTTTTCATATTGATGGACCAGCCTACTTTTTTAATCAGCGGTACCTTTAGCGTTTCTACGAACTCGATTAACGTACCGTCGGGGTCTTCGAGGTAGCCCCACTTTCCGTTGGCGTCGCCTATATCAAATTCTTCGGTCACTTTTACTTGAAATGGAAAACCCGCTGCTTCCGCATCCCGAATCATGGCTTCCATATTTCGAATGTCAAAACACAGATGAATGAATCCAATATCCCCCCAGAATCTATTTGCAAATATCTTGTTAGGCGTTCGAGACTTCGTTTGGATCAGTTCGATTTGGCTAGTGCCAAACAACCTAGAGAAGCCTCCCGTCTTTTGAGATTTGCTGAGTAGGACTCTCCGAAATTCATCCTCTCCACTTGGCAACGCTGCTAGATCATCAAACTTCCCATTCGCATCATATTCTATCTTATCGTAACCCAAAAGTCCCTGATAAAGTTGTAATGCTGCGTCAATGTCGGATACTCCAATGGTACAACCAAACAAGCCGCCTACATTTTTTCCCGACCCAAACCAATTGTCGTATGCTTTGACCTGAATGATATTGTCACAAGGGTCTTGAATATAAAATGATGGTGTCCCATTAGGGGCAACCACCACCGCCGATACCATTTTTACGCCCTTAGCTTTTAAGTTGTCGTATGCTTTTCGGGCATCACGCGTTTTTACCTTTATAGAAAAAATACCAGTATCTCCCAATTGGATAGGCGAAGTTGGAGGTTGGGGTATTCGATCTTCGAATTGCCAGATTTCGTAGCCACTTCCGCCCTGCATATTCAAGGCAAGGATCGCTCGCTTAGCGTGTGGTTTTCCCCCCATGTATTTGGCCATGTGGGTGGCGGTATTGTTATCGTCAAATACTTTTACGTCCGCTCCCAATTTGGTTGCGTACCACTTGAAAAGTTTTTCGGCGTTGTCCACGCCTACACCGATTTGCTGAATCCCGTAGATGATTTTGTTCTCCATTTTTGAATTTCTTTTCTCATAGTCTAACTTCCCGTCAGCCTATGAATTGATTTTCTCATGGTCTGACTTCCCGTTAGCCTATGAATTAATTTTCTCATAGTCTAACTTCCCGTTAGCCTATGAATTTTCAGATCGGGTAAAATTAGGAATTTTCGTGGAAATCAATAGTTCCAAAAAAAAATTGGAATGCCCAGATAATTAATGTGTTCTCCAGTTGATTTTTTTAAAGTGCCGCCTCTCCGCTTTAATATTTTCCAGATTACACCAATCAAGGTAGCGGCCGATTTTTTTATCAATAGAAAGTTGTAATTTTTGGAGCACTACTCTAATCCGATGAGCCTCCTTCTTGCCTAAGTGCAGCCTTCTCTTGATTTGCTCTTCGCGCATTTCGTAAGGCCAATTATTATCATTTGGATACTGATAAAAAATGTGGTATCGAACCAAATCTCTTCGTAGCGATTCATTTTGGATACTCGCTTTACTTAATTGAAACCAAATTTCGATCAGGCTTTCGACGAGCAGGTACTCATGCAGCATAAAAAAGAATCGTTCGATGGGAAGCCAATTACGCTGATTCATCCACAGCATCTGTTCTCTGAACTTTAGTTTTTTTCTGCTAAAATTCTGGCTATGTATCCTCATCTCGTTTTTATACGCTGGGATCACTACCGTAGGCATACTTTCGAAAAAGAGAGACCACGATTGGCTTGGAGGATTGCATTTTTTTAGAAAAGAATGTTCAATCAGTTCTTTGTACCATTCCGTTATGATTGGATAAGATAGGTTCTTATTTTTTCGTAATTGGGTATTCAACTTCAGGTCGGTAAGTCTATTGGTATTGAGCAGAAATGCGATGAGGTGCAAGATGTTACTTTTATTTTTCCAGCCCATGATAAATTTAACATTGAAAATGACTGCCTCGATGGGATTTAGACTTCTAGCAAAAAAATCGATTTCTGAGGTTTGCTGTTGGTGTTGATCACTACGACTATCGCCACCACCATTACCCATAAACGCCTCATCAAACGAAGTACCCAAAGTCTTATGGGTATTGATGACCTCCTTTAGCTTAGTCCGAAATAGAGTCTTCAAAAAGTCATAGTCAGTCAGATTTGACTTACAAAAATTTTGGGGATGTTCGTACAGCTCGATTGCCATCAAATGAAAAGCATCGTGCAAATACCCATTGTAAGATTTACTCGAAAACTTCTCTTTCTCTGAGACCAAATCGTGGATACCATTCGGAAAATAATCGGCGAGCATATTCCATGTTACTTCTAATTGACCAGCGCAAAACGCTTTTTTCAAAGGGGAGCTATTAGATTTTTGGAGCGTATTCATTGTTATTTTTTTATAGAAAATCACAAAAAAATCAATTTTTTAATTTTTTCAAAAAAACAATGAATTTATTTCAGCACTATTTTTAACCGTAAGTTGCTGATAATCAGATTTTTAGATATATGTAAAAATTAGGTGAGCCATAATTATAGATGAAAAGTTTTGTGATTCTCGTGCCAGAAAAAAATGTAGGTGAGGCCCTTTACCAAAAGTAAGACCTCGATTGAAACATT
>JBCCJE010000151.1:0-9063 GCA_039027925.1 Bacteroidota bacterium | reverse complement strand
TTATTTTATCTATATGTTATTGTAAGTTGTTTGTTATTATTTTATCTCGTGTTGCCTTTCACGACGGTTTTGCTTTCCCTTTTTACAAAAGAAAAAATCAAAACCAAAGCAGCACTCGGAGATAAATACCAAGACTACGACTATGGCTGCATCATTACTGCCTACAAAAATGCAGAAATAGCCAAGCCATTGGTCGCTTCCTTATTGAATCAACCTTACCCCAATTTTCATATTTACCTCGTCGCTGATGAATGCGACATTTCAGATTTGAACCTTTCTGATAAGAAATTGACGATACTCAACCCCACCCCCCCGCTGCGGTTAAAGGCTAAAAGTATCATCCACGCCATGAATAGTTACGTGCGCAAGCATGACTATACTATTATTTTTGATGCGGATAATTTAGCCCATCCTGATTTTTTATTGGAAATAAACAAGTACGTCAACAATGGTCACCGAGCGGTTCAGGGACAGCGTACGGCTAAAAATCTGGACACAATATATGCGTGTGCTGACGCGACGGGGGAATTTTACAAAAACTACATCGAACGATATGTCCCCTACCTATTGGGTTCTTCTACCGTGATCTCAGGTTCGGGGATGGCTGTCCAAACGGATTTGTACGCTGCTTATTTGGCCAGCCCCGAAATTGAGCAGGGCAAAACCCAATGGAAAAAAATGCTACAAGAGGACAAGATTTTACAAAACTTCCTACTGTACAGAAACGAAAAAATTAGCTATGCTAAAAATGCCATCGTGTATGATGAAAAAGTGGTGAACGCAGCACAAGTAGAAACCCAACGTAGTCGGTGGCTGTATTCTTATTTTCAAAATATTCCCAATTCATCGGGGTTGCTACTCAAAGGACTGACTCAATTGAGTTGGAATCAATTGTTCTTTGGGTTCATTACCATTGCGCCGCCATTATTTATTTTATTGTTTTTTTCGATGGTCATGGCAGTCGTTGGTTTTTTTGTAGCACCTCCGATGAGCCTAGCCTTGATCGGAGGATTAGCTCTTTTTAGTTTCACCATTTTTTGGACTTTGTATTTATCCAAAGTACCTCCACCCATTTGGTCAGCTATTTGGGGATTACCCCTGTTTGTTTTAAAACAAATAACGGCACTCTTTAAAATGGGAAACCCCAACAAAAATTTCAAACACTCGGAACACACCCGTAAGGTATCCATTGATGATGTTTTGAAAAATGATGAGGGGCGATAAACGGTCGCTTCAACGAAATGATCGTCCCTCAAAAGATAGCCATGAAAAATACGACATTTTATTTATCCATATTTTTAAATGTTCTTTTCATCGTAGGATTTTTTTGGTTGGTTCAGCGGTTGGGAGGAGTAGCGTACTTGATGTCCAAAATGAGGACGAATAATCTAGCGGGGGTGTACGAACATCGTAAAAATCATTTCAAAAAATTACCGATGCCCGAAGATGCAATTGTAATGTTAGGAAATAGCCTAACGCAGAGTTGTGAGTGGTCGGAGCTATTAGAAAATCCAAAAATCGTGAATCGAGGTATTGCGGGAGATATGACGGGAGGCTTGCTAGAAAGGTTGGAGGAAATCACGCGGTACCGACCTACAAAGATTTTTTGATGATTGGCATTAATGATATAAGTGTCATTAGCAATGAAAAAATACTCAAAAATTACGAAGCCATCGTTCAACAAATAAAAACAAAGAGTCCCTCCACCCAATTGTTTTTACAAAGTATTTTACCCGTAAATAATCAAGTTCGGAATAGTGGAAAAAGTAATCAAGATGTTATTTTTTTGAATAAAAAAATTCAACAGATTGCTGCAAAGAACGGTGTGGTTTACGTTAATTTGTATCCTCATTTTTTGGATGATCGAGGAAATTTGGATGCGGCGTTCACACAAGATGGCATCCACCTTGACGCTAAAGGATATTTGATTTGGAAAGCACAATTGAAAAAATACCTTTCTTAGATTAACCGTCGGTCTAGTGTCGTCAGCTCAGTAGCAGTCTGCGGGGTAATTTCAAATTTCCCTCGCAGTTTTTTCAATGCATTAAAATCACAGCGAAAATTTACGACTAAAAAGCCAACCGACAAGCAGCCCGAAAGCATAGAAAATGATTTTCAATAGTCTCGCATTTATCGTTTTTATCTCCATTTTTTTGCCTTTGTATTTTAGTATGAGGGGAAAAGCAAGACTATTGTTATGCTTGGTAGGCAGCTATTTTTTTTACGGTTGGTGGGATTATCGTTTTTTGAGCTTGGTTTTTACTTCCACGTGTATTGATTACTTTGTGGGGCTGCGGTTGGAAAATGAACCCGAAGAAAAAAAACGAAAACGATTGCTCCTCGCTAGCATGATTGCCAATCTGGGCTTTCTTGCCTTTTTCAAATACTTTAATTTTTTTGAAGCCTCCTTCGTAGCTATGATGAATGACTTGGGCATGCAGGCGCATCCTTCTACCCTCAAGATCATTCTCCCCGTAGGTATTTCTTTTTATACTTTTCAGTCCATGAGTTACACAATTGATGTGTACTGGCGAAAGATTCAAGTAGAAAGAGATTTTATTCGGTTTGCTACTTTTATATCTTTTTTCCCTCAGTTGGTAGCGGGCCCCATCGTTCGGGCGTCGGATTTTTTACCACAATTCAAGTCTGACAAACAGTTTTCGTGGGAACGATTCATCTCTGGTACGGGGCAAATCCTTTGGGGTTTTTTTAAAAAAGTAGCCGTAGCGGACTCGCTTGCGCCGTTCGTGGATCAATGTTTTCAAGCACCCGAAAGTTTTACTTCCATTCACTTGACAATTGGAATCATCTTCTATTCCTTCCAGATTTACTGTGATTTTAGCGGCTACTCGGATATCGCCATTGGACTAGCTAGAGTGATGGGATTTGATTTTCCCGATAATTTTCGGACTCCGTATTTTTCCAAAAATTTTAGTGAGTTTTGGCAACGCTGGCATATCTCGTTATCAAGTTGGTTACGGGATTATTTGTACATTCCGCTCGGCGGCAATCGCAGCGGAAGTTTCGGATCGGTTTTTTTCATCCTATTGCCTTTAGTCTTGCTTGGTTTTGTGATGAAGGAAAATTTGACCTACTTGGTGGCTTACTACTTGGTGTTGTTAGCTGCCATTGTGGCTACCAGAAATTATATCAGACGCTCCGAGCGACATAAAAGAAAGGCATTTACCTACATGAATAACATGGTCACGATGCTGTTAGGAGGGCTATGGCACGGTGCTAGTTGGGCATTTTATTTTTGGGGTTTTTTACACGGGATGTATTTGATCGTACAGCGAGTACTGGGAAAACCATTTGGTCAATTGATGACTTTCCTCCGCTTACCCAAAGTCATGCAACAAGGTATTGACATTTTGATTGTTTACTTTTTTACGTGCCTAGCATGGGTGTATTTTCGAGCACCAGATTTTGAGGTAGCCAACACTTACATTCAGGGCATCGCAGCTTTGGATAGTTTATCACCCAGTACGATTGTCAATAAGTTCGTGGCGGTCAAAGGATTTTTATTAGTAAGTGCATTATTATTGGTAGAAATCACCGACTTCAAATTAGATTATAGCCAATTGATCCTGAGACAACCCGCCTTCCGAGTAATTGGATTTGTAATCCTCCTCTGGATGATTGCTTTCTTCGGATCGTTTGGTGCCAATTCATTTATATACTTTCAGTTCTAGGCAAAAAAAAGACTTCCGAATATTCGGAACAAGCGTATGAAAAAAATATACTGGATCATTGCCATCATTGCGCTCTTCTTCGTAGGAGATCGGCTAGCGGGATATGTCCTCAAGGAAATGGTATCTGCTAGTCAGTTTCGCTATTCTAAAATATACCGAGGTGCTGCTAACGCTGATATTTTATTGATGGGAAATTCAAGGGGACTTGGATTTTACCAACCTTACATTGAGGAGGTGACGGGTAAAAAAACATTTAACCTCAGCTACAATGCGCTGCCCATGAATCTCGGAAGAGCATTGTTTGAAGATTATTTACGGCACAATCAAAAGCCAGAAATTCTAGTCTTAGACATCACAATGACCAACCGAATAGATACGACGTTGGTTTCGGGCTTCAATGTTTACACTCCGTATTCCGAAAAAATAAGTGCCATCGTCAAAGACCATACTCAGAATATTTATTACGGCGGAAAATTGAGTCATCTATTTATTCACAATAGCGAAATATTTCAGCGCGCCATGTTTTACAAAAACCGCTCCGATGAAGATTGGATTATTGATCGGGTCATTAACGAAAACCTCGCAAATAGCGTAGAAGAACAACGCCCTTTTTACGTAGGGCCATTTGATTCCATGACGGTTCATACCATTTTTACAGCCCTAAACGAAACGGTTGACATTGCTCGCCAAGAAGGTATCAAGGTAAAATTAGTAATCAGTCCGTTCTATCCTCCCTTTGTGAAAAAAATTGTCAACGAAGATGATTTTATCCGACGGGTACAAAACGAAACTGGATTGAGGGTACACAATTTTATGGATGCGGTGCAAGACGAATCGGGCTTCGGCGATTATCAGCACGTCAATATTCACGGCGCTAAATTGTTTATTGATAGTATGCGAGCTGCTGGTATTTTTGATTAGGGATTTTAATGAGATTACGGAGATAATTTTTGATAATGGGAAAAAGAAAAATTAAGATGTAGCCGACATTCTAAATAACTTACCCTCGCAAATTGAAGATCAGGTTCTTTCTAATTTGCGAGGGCAAAAAAATTCGACGTACCTTCCCACGCTCCATTTCTCTAATAATATCTACTAATACCCTGTCCAAGTTGACCTTCCCAATTGGCAATTCGAAAATTCTTGGAAGGTGACGGCTGCTTGGTTGCCTTGGATGGTGTGTTGATGTGCTCTAGGGTCAGCCAGTAAAAATTATTGCCCGAGCGCATGATGGACACATTATTTCCAAGCATTACATTTTGAAAATCACCTTGATTCGAAGGTAGCCATCGGTTCTGTCCTGAATTTCTGATAGTTTGCAAATTTTGAATAATCATTGCTTGGATCATGCTCATATCAATTGTAGGAATACTGCTATACTGTAGCTCGCCGTAGGCTTCCATGCTAATCTCAATCGTCACTTCTAGGCCATTCAATTCCATTCCTTCCAACTCTTCGGGGAAGTCAATGAGTAAGTTACCATTGCTATCTATGATTTGGGACGCTTCGAGTATCTCTTGCAGCATACCTGTCATATCTCTCGCTACCTCGTTCATTTGCGCCTGATTTTGAACAGAAAAGCGATCAAGAGAAAATAAGTTGTCGTACTGTGCGAATGTAGGTGAGTTGAAAAATAGAACAAAAACGAGTGCGAAAAAGACCTTAGGATATTTCATAGTTTTTCAGTTTGATTTATGAATAAATAATGGCTAATTAGAGGTTGTTATATTTACTATTTTTTCTAATAGCAATACTATTATAACAGATGCCACTACTATTTGTTCTTGTTCGAAATGTTAAAATTTAACAAAATATTAAGGAAAGGATTTTACTGGGAAAATTGAGTAGGTGGGAAATTGCTAATTTTCAAGTTAGCTCTATACAGAACTTGAGTTAATCTAATGTTACTTCCATCTTCTTTCTTTTTTCTTTATCCCGTAGGACAATTTCGAAACTTCCGCTTGGCAAAATCAGCGGTGTAACATCCTGATTATCAACAAGTTCAATTACATCAAGAGGAATTGCTCGGTTCACATCTTCACCTTTTTTATAAGCTAAGACCAAACAAGGGTAGGACATTTTAAATTTATCAATATTCAATTCGTAGGCTTTTTTGCTACCATCGAGCTTGAGGTAGGTGGGTCTATTATTTTCAAAATTTGTCTTGGGATGATAGACGTGGAGATCGTGGGTATGGTAGCCCTCATTATTTTTATCGGCAAGAAATGGGCGTAGGTAATTTTTTCTTTTTTGAAAAATGGAAGGCTTTGCAATGTTCATTTTTGCCGTTATGGGATTTTGGGTATTGGCACATCTTTCGAAAATGGTACTTTGTCCGATACTCAATATTTCTTTTCCCATTAATTTTTTGAACCAAAATGCCATCGTAGAGGGATGACCTATCTTACTCTCGTCCACTACGGCAGATAATAACAATACTTTTGCATTGGGATTTTTTTTCAAAATCCGATTGACGTTCATCGCTTTCGCCCATTGAATAGCCGCCTCCTCTTGGTCTTGATACTGGAACTTGAACTTTTGTCTTTTTAAAATATTCAATGCCTTTTCAGCTTCTGCTTCCAAGGGTTGAAGATTGAATAAATTAAAACCAAGCGTATGTGCTCGTCTTAACACATCTCCGTAAATGAATTGTTGGAAAGGTGTGCCCATCTCCAAAGTAGGATAACCTAACTTTTTTAAATCCTCTATTTTTTCTAATCCTTCAATACCAATATAGGTAAATCCCTGCGCTGATAACTCAGCTAAAAGATGAAGTATCAACAACTGATGTTCGGGATGCCTTTTTGAGGTTTGGATATGAATGATCTCATAATCCTCGGCTAGCGCAAGGATAGTGGGTTGAGCATCTTTGGCTTTGTACTCGCCGAAGGTACGCAGTGCTGTTTGGAACGCTTTGGAACTAGGAGGCTCTTTCTGGGAAAAATTACTGCAATCAAAGTGGCGATCATCCTTACCAATTTTTAATAGTTGATCGGGGTATTTTTTAATATTTTCAGAAAAATTAAAAGCGAGATCCGCCAAAATAATTCCCTGCCCAATCGTATCCTGAGATTTTGTAACAAACTCTACACGGCGATTTTTTTGTTTGCCTTCGGAGGTAGTATTCTCGGCAACGGGTTGGCTAAGACCTCGCCCTTGATTCGTTAATCTGCTTGCATCAATACCTTGTTGGACTAAATACTGTTGAACGGCGTTCGCTCTATTTTTTGATAACTTTAAATTGTAATCAGCACTACCGTCGCTATCCGTATGCCCTTGAATATCAATGGTCATGGAAGCATTTTTTTTCATAATATTGACCAACTTATCCAACTCTTGGTAGGACTCAGGAAGGATATCGTACTTGTCTGTTTCAAAATAAATATTGTCCATGACGATAGAAGCTACCGTTCCTTTGATTTGGTAGGTTTTGCTAGGTTCAAATTTCTCTGCGTCCCGCTCTATTTTTTCTACATAGACATCATCAATAAAAACGTAATTTTTCATAATCTCATCGGGGGCATCGGGATTAAAGAACTGCCCAATGTAAATGTGCGTAGCTGCCTGATCGGCGATAAACGAGCCATTGATTTTTATCCACTCTCTCGGCGTAAGTCTAGTGTTAGGAGGAGCGATGATCTGTGGTTTTTTTTGAATGATTTTGGTGTTGGTAAAATATAATCGCTTGTCAAACAATACCCCGTAGTGATCATTAAACAAAGGCGTGCCCGTAGATATTTTGTTATACGCAGAAGGCGCCGATATCCAAAACTCCACGTAATATTTTTTCCCAACCTCCAAAGGTTCTATCAACGGCGCACAGGCGTACTCTGCCCAGTGCGTACCTTGCACTACCACGCCGACCATGTTTTCGCCAGAGTGAGGGGGTACTCTTTCTACCTTGGTGGTACGGAAGCGAGCGGTAATAAAATCGGAGGAAGCTCGATTGGGAGAAACCCATCCGGGAACGGCACGGGTAAATTCAACCCCCTCGTCGAGCATCGCCGAGGGCCGACGATTGTATTTTTCGAAACTCGGATTAGGAACAATATTTTGGGAAAAAATAATGGCGGGTAAGAGAAAGATGAAAACTACAACTTCTAGCTTATGCCAACACCGTAGCATATTAAATTGATGTACAGAAAAAAACGGTAAAAAATTTTTCATAGAAAATCTAAGGAATAGGTCATTAGGGTTGTGTATGGAATAAGGTCGTAAAATTAGAGTAGGTTATTTTGTGCTTAGTTTTTCTTTGAAAGAAGGAGTATTGTTGACCCCGAGGACTCGGGGTGACTGATTTCAAAGGAAAAATAAGTGCAAAAGAAACAGTCTAAATTACGAAGTTATTTCATACACAACCCTTAATAGCTTGCGATTCTTGACTGATTCTGAAGGAAAAATGAGGACAAAAGAAACAGCCAAAAATCGCAAGTTACTATTGAACTATTCCTTATTGTCTATCAATTCAAATTCAACCCTACGGTTCAGTTTTCTTCCCTCAGAAGTATGGTTGCTAGTGATAGGCTCGGATTCTCCTTTGCCTTGTGTAGAAATTCTGGATAAGTGTATGCCCCTCGTAATCAAGTAGTTAGCTACAGCTTTTGCTCTTTTTTGGGATAAGATCAGATTGTCATTTGGATCTCCAATGCGATCTGTATGTCCCGTTATAGTCAGTCGAAAATTGGTATTCTCTTGTAAAAAAACGACTAAACTATCCAATGAATTGTAAGCAATGGGAAGCAAATGATCGCTCCCCGTTTCGAATAAAATGTTGGCTAAAGTAAATGTTTTTTGGGGAATAAATACAGTTTCAAGTTGAGGATTTTTCGTGGAGATAGTTGGAGTGGGCGTGGGCGTGGAATCAGTCTTAATTGCTGGGACTGATAAAGTGGGAATGTTTTGGATAGAACGGGGCGGTACTCTGAATTGATGCCGAATAGAGTCTGCGTAAATGTATTGTTTATTTTTTTCTAAATCACATTTTATCTCCAAACTATCCAAAGGCGTTAAAGAAAAATCATCGAAGGCGTGATACACTCGGTTGGTGTTTTTAGCTATTTTATCCTTGCGTTGGAGTAGCCTTACCGAAGTGGTTGCGTCTTTTTTAAAATTGCCAATCATCATTCCTACTTCCGTTCCGTTAGCTTGGTAAATCGTCTCCAAGGTGATCCATTTATTTTTGGGAAATGGTTGGTCAAATTCAAATTTTATTAGTGGCGTTTTGCCAAAAAGAGAATCGTTATTTTTGGTAATTTCGATGGTATCCAACATCAACACCTCAAAGCTATTGATGTAAAAATACTGGCTGAGCATTCGAAACTTTAGCCGGTACTTTTTGTCCTTTTCGAGTTGGCAAAGAAAAGGAACTTGG
>JBCCJE010000150.1:0-9082 GCA_039027925.1 Bacteroidota bacterium | reverse complement strand
TTTCTTTTTAATGATCTTCAGTTTGTCCGTAGTTTTTATTTATGATTTTCAAAAACTAAAAACTGATTTTCAAAAAAAAGCATTTGAAAAAACAAGAAGAAGAGCACTAGTTATAAGTGTCACTTCATTAATTTGGTTAGCACTCACTCTTTACACCATTCAAGAAATATCAAAATTATGTCCATACTAGACGAACCTTTTATCCGGGAGGAATCCTTAAAAAATCTCAAATCTACTATCCATTGGTGGGAGCGAAAAAGGCTCTTATTCAATATTTGTATTGTAGTGGCCGCTACGCTACCAACCATTTACTTTCAGGATTTGATTCTCTACCAAAGACCCACAGGACTCATCATTTTGGTAATTATATATATGTTGTTTGCAAATTTATTTTTCTCCATTGGCTGGGGAATTGACGCTTTGAGGTATCACTTTTTTTCGGGTAAAAATTTTGGGAAGTATAAAGAAGTGTTTTTTCTCCTTGGATTATTTTTCTCAATAGGGATGACACTTTTACTTTCTATTCTTTTTTGGATAACCTTCACAATACCTCTTTATCAATAATAATTATGGAAAAAATACTAGACAAGGATTTAATCAACCTAGAGCCGCAAATCGCAAAAAAATTATTTCAAAACATACGATGGTGGGAAAATAATAGAACACTATTCAATATCGTGATGCTGTGCTGTGCTGGTTTACCCGCTGTATTTGGATTTGATCAGATATTTACCATCGGAATCTCTTCTGTCCTATTTAGCTATTTTTTCTTTTTTGTACTCGCCAATATTTGTTTTTGCATCGGATGGGGCATTGACGTGTTAGCCTACTACTATTTTCAAAATCAAGATTTTGGAAAATACAAGGTACAACTTTGCTTTTGGGGAATATTCTTTTCGGGCTTTATGTCCCTGATCTATTCTTACGATGTGATCTTCTTTCATATCTAATTTGCCACACAGGAGTAATGGAACAAAATATTCCCCTGAGGTTTCGAAGTAGGCGTCATTCATAATTCTTAATTCTTAATTGATAATCCTTCAAGGTTTCGGGGCAGCCATTAATTCACAACCCCATTTCCCCCTTAAATTACTTTCCACTATATTTGCATCACTTTTTGACGAATGGAGTTCAGTTGAACTTTTAAAATAAACTTTAAATCATGTTTGAAAACTTACAAGACAAATTAGAAGGAGCGTTTAAAACGCTGACGGGCGATGGCAAACTGACAGAAATCAACGTAGCCTCTTCCATTAAGGAAATCCGAAGAGCACTCGTAGGCGCTGATGTCAACTATAAAATCGCTAAGGAGTTTACGGACAAAATTAAAGATAAGGCACTCGGTACGGAAAACGTACTCAAAGCTGTGAAGCCAGGTGAGTTGATGGTGAAAATTGTCAGGGACGAGTTGACAGAATTGATGGGAGGACAGTCCGTAGGCATCAATACGGGAAAAGGAACTAAAGACCCCGGCGTGATTTTAATTTCGGGATTACAGGGTTCTGGTAAGACTACTTTCTCTGGTAAGTTGGCAAATTTTCTGAAGTACAAAAAACAACGCAAACCATTATTGGTAGCCTGTGATGTTTATCGGCCAGCGGCGATTGACCAGTTGACGGTACTGAGCGAACAGATCAAAGTGCCCATTTATAAAGAACCCGAAAATAAAAATCCCGTAGAGATTGCGCAAAATGCTATCGTTCACGCTCGACAAAACAACTACGATGTGATCATCGTGGATACGGCGGGCCGCCTTGCGGTGGACGAACAAATGATGAACGAAATCTCTGATATCAAAGAAGGTATCAGCCCCACGGAGACACTTTTTGTAGTGGACTCCATGACGGGACAAGATGCGGTGAATACAGCAAAGGCTTTTAATGATCGTATCAATTTTGACGGTGTGGTATTGACCAAACTTGATGGTGACACTCGTGGTGGTGCTGCCTTATCTATCAAATACACCGTCGAAAAACCCATCAAATTTATTAGCTCGGGCGAGACCATGGAAACGCTTGATGTTTTTCACCCCGATCGAATGGCTACACGAATTTTGGGTATGGGGGACATCATTTCGTTTGTAGAAAAAGCGCAGGCTCAGTTTGACGAAGTGGAAGCGAAGAAGCTAGAAAAGAAGATTAAGAAAAATAAATTTGACTTCAATGATTTCCTTACTCAGATGAATCAAATTCGTAAAATGGGTGATTTAAAATCATTGATGAAAATGATCCCAGGTATGGGTAAGGCCATGAAAAACGTGGAGATAGATGATAATGCTTTTGGTAAGGTGGAGGCCATCATTTTCTCCATGACCCCCCACGAGCGAGAAAATCCCGAAGTCATCAATATGAGTCGGAAAAAAAGAATTGCCCGAGGATGTGGAAAAGATATTCACGAGATCAATATGTTTATCAAACAATTCGATCAGATGAAAAAAATGATGCACAAAATGAGTAAAGGTAATTTTGGCAATATGATGGGCGGTATGGGTAATCAAGGTAACGCAGGCGGTCGCCGAGGAAGAAGACGATAATTTGCCCACTCGAGTAAAAGACGATGCCAGATTTTTTTCGAAAAAAATCTGGCATCGCTTTTTTATAGAATGTTAAGCATAAAAAACAAAACACTTACAAAGGACACTAACTAAAGCAATAGCTCATTGCCCGCTTTCCATTTCCAATCCTTGCAAAATTCCCTTTTCCATTGCAGGTACTCCACGCTTCATCCAAGCAGGTTTTTCTGCGCTTTGTAAGTAATGGTCGAAAAACTGCTGCATCCTCAAATTAAAGTCTAACCGATTTTGTAGCTTGACGGGCCAATGTGGTTCATCGTTGTAGTTCAACATCCAAGCAGGTTTTCCCAATCTTCTTAACGCCACAAAAAACTCAATCCCTTGATACCAAGGCACAGCCCCATCTTTATCGTTGTGTAAAATCAGTAAGGGCGTTTGGATTTTATCAGCCGTGAAAATTGGAGAATTTTCGATGTACCGAAGTGGGTATTCCCATAGCGTACCGCCGATTCTACTCTGCGTACGCTCGTACTGAAACATCCGACTCATACCACTCCCCCACCGAATACCGCCGTAGGCAGAAATCATATTGACTACGGGTGCGCCCGACTCGGCACATTTGAACATATTGGTTCGCGTCACAATGTAGGCAATCTGATAGCCGCCCCAACTGTGCCCTTGCAGCGCAATATTGTCTTTGTCCACAAATCCTTTCTCTACCAAAGAAGTCACGCCGGGGATGACGGCATTGTAAGCACTCTCACCGGGGTAGCCAATTTTGTAGGGGACGTCGGGATTAAAAATAAGGTAGCCCCGACTAGCGTAATAGCTATAATTGATGGTGGACCGATGTGGATAAGGTGCTCGGTGCCGATGCAAGCGATTGGAACTTCTCTCGTAAAAATTCACAATCATGGGATATTTTTTATTCGGATCAAAGTCCTCGGGTTTGACGAGGAGACCATTCAACTGTTGCCCATCCAAAGAAGTCCAAGTGTAAGGTTCTATCGTTGCCCACTTGTAATTGTATTGTTGTGGATTGGCGTTGCTGATCTTTTTTTCTTTATTAAATTTCCAGTTTTTGACTATTCTCAGGTCGGGAAACATTTGGAAATTTTCTTTGGTAAAAAGAAAAACATTACGAGCATCTTCCCCCTTGCCGATTTGCGGTCTTCTGGAAAGCGCATAATTTCCCTCCATCAATTGTACCAATTGGTAGTCTTTAGCCTTCGATTGATGGCGGTACTCCCCGTAACCCTCTCGCTTGCTCACTTCGCTAAAGGTATGTAAAAATAAACCTTCCTTCAGATTGATCGCTCGTTCCTCTCGGTCAAGTCGGAGGTAGCGATATACCGTTTTGGCAGCATCTTCCCTACCCTTCGTCAAGCGTACGGGTTGGGTTTTGTACTGCGGATGAATTTTCCAAATATCGTAACGATCATAAATCAACATATACTCATCATCGAGCGTCCATCCCGCCATACGGTAGGGAGAGGGGTGCATGGGTCGGTCATTCAGTTCATCATAGAATTTTGAAATTTTATTGTTGGTGACTTGCGTCAATTTTTGGCTGGCTAGGTGGTACGTGAACCAAGCTGTATCGGGCGTGCTGTACCAGTAAGCGTAGTTTCCGTTGGGAGATAGTCGGGGCGTCCCCCTCACTTTAGAATGGAACTGAATCCAGCGCCCACCTTGCTCTAAGTCCTTGATGTACAGGTCTTTATAGGTAGGGCCTCCTTCCCAAGAGAGTTTTTCCAAATAGGGTTTTTCGTTGTAGCCAAGTGCGTATCTGCCTTTACCTTCATTGCCCACACTCACCTCATCCACGGTAGCATCGGCTATGGACATCGCCTTTTTATTTTTTAAATCATACATCATCAAGTAGGCTTGTTTTTTGTCATCAGCTAGCCTACTTTCTTGTTGCGTGTAGAGTACTTTGTCGGTGTAGCTCCATACTTCTACGTTGACAATTTCTTCGTCTAGCAAGGTGGTATCTGGCAAAATGGGTTGTGGAGATACGCCAAAAAACAATCTATTTCCGTCTTCCGAAAAACTCAACTTTTCGTGCTGACTGACGATCCAATCTTTTTGTAACAATTCATTTTCATTTTGGAAAATTACGCTAGCAGAGTCCGCGCCATTTTCCCACAGGTGCACCCGAAAGGGCTTAATCCGAGCCTTCGTGGTATCCACATTAGAAAGGAACGCCACCCGATCTCCCGAAGTGCTGCATACCATTTTTTTGTATTCTCCTTCTTGTCGGTGCATCGGGGTAAGCCCGCCCTGCCTGAAGTCAAAGTAGTAAATCCCATTTAAAAAAGTAGAGTCGTTGCCCGTGCTCCAAAAAATCATTTTTTCCCCTTCTTCCGCCAACTTATAATTTTTGACGTAGGTGTAATTTTCTTCTTTGCCCGAGTCTAGTGTTCTTATCGTCAGCGTTGTGCCATTTTTATTGCTTTCTTTTTTCTTTGGACGAACTGCGGTAGAGTCTCCTTTCTCAAAAATTTGGGGGGCACGATGATAAGCCAAATACCCATTCCATTTTTGCGGTAGCTGATAGGATCTTACGTTGGGGACTTTGGACAAAATCTTTTTCTCCAAATCATAAATCCCCAAGGAGTCCTTCGGAAGGTTTTTCTTTTTCACCTTTCTACGCTTCATAGCTTTTAGCGTATCCGCAGGTGGTACAATGTGAAAAACCAAAAACTTAGCATCCTCCGAAAAAGCGAATTGCTCTCCCCGCTCAAAAGTATATTCCCTTTGGGTATCGGTATGATACACTTTGAGTAAAGGATCACCCTCGCCGGGTTTGAGTTGGTAGGCTACCCATTTTCCATTGTTGGATAAGGTAGGGCGTTCGATGGTTTTCCACTCGGCGTAGACCTCGGGGGTCATGGCTTTTTTGATTATTTTTTGGGAAAAACTGAAGTGAGCACAAAGCAGAAAATTGGAAAGTAAAATAAAAAACCGCATGAATGGTTAGTTTAATTTTTTAAAAAAAGAGCTACGCATTGAACCCAATTTTTTTAAATTTGAATTTCTCTGGTCGGAGTTCGAATACTCCATCGAACAGTCGGGAGGTTTTTATATCTATATTTAGATCGAAGATGCCCTTGTTTGGATTAAAGTCCACCATACCGTAGAAATTCAAAAACCTATCGAAAGTCCTTAACCATAAACATTTTTTGTAGCCTTCTTCGGGAGTATCGAATCTATTATCAAAATAGTCCAACTCAAATTTAAAAGCAGTTATACTTTTTTCGCCGTAAAAATGAAATGATCTTTTTGTTTTGCCGTAGCGCAAAAGCAAGTATAAGGTGTAGCCAAAGGTCATTTGTACCCCCGCCTCCTGCGGATACCCATCGTGGAATCCCCAATTGAACTGTCGGGCATTAGCGATAAATAATGCCTCCAGTAGCCGTTGCCTATTTTTGGGTTGGAGCAGTTGTTCCCCTTTTTTAGTAAGGCTCATTTTGTTGTTTCTTTTTTTGGTAATCCCCGCCATGTCGCTTATCAATTTTACGTTTTGCAACACCACGCTATCGCTTTCTTTTCTCAATGTCATCAACCCGGATTCGATAAAGTCTTCTTTAATAATTCCTCGGTCGTATAAGTCCAAGCAAACTTTTCTAGGCAAATTACCCCGAGCAGTTAATTTTAACGCTCCGTGTTGTTGGAGAATTTCGAAATACGCTTCGCATAATTTTAGAAAAGGAATATCGTCCAAAATATCATCAGCGATGTTGGCTTTGAAGGCTACGGGAGAATCTTCCCCAAAGGTATCGTACAAGAGGTACTCCAAGTCCATGGGCGAAAGATTGTCTATTTTTTCTACGGGTAGGATATTTAGTTCATTCATTTGGCGCTCCATTTCTTCCTGCAGGAGTCTCATTGTTTCGTCGTCGAAGTTCATAGTATCTTTGTTTTCAAATTGAGGTAATTATTGGTCTGCTCTTACGGCGAGCCAATGCACTTTTTTTTGATTTGGAAAAATACGCTTTTTGAATTATAAATAGAGGCTTAATTTTAAAAAAGTCTTCGTGCTTTTGTAGCGAAACTAAACCGCTCGAAGAGGAAAACGATAACTGCACCCAACACTATTTTCGCTACCGCGCCTTGCCAAAAAGGATAGAAGCCGTACTCCAACGCCAGCTTGAAACCAAACAAATAAGTCAAATGTCCTACGCCGAAAATAAGGATGACGGCAGTTCCCAAAGTCATGGCTAGGAGGTATTTTCCAAAGTTGTTATCGAATCCCTGCTCTCGTAGCCATCCAATAAAAAATGCGGCAAACAAAAATCCATAAAGAAATCCTCCACTCGGAGCTAGTAGCGTATCGAAACCTGAGTTGCCTTTTGCGAAAACGGGCAATCCTAAACAGCCCGCAATCAAGTACACTGCTACGGCTCGCATTCCCCAATTTTTTCCCAAAATAAATCCAACTACTAGGACGGCAAGACTCTGCCCCGTAATCGGAATTTTGATTTCGCTAAATGCTATATCGAAAGCGATCTGAGCACCGAGGTAAATACTCAATGCTCCCAAGACGATGTAGAAATATTTTTTTGCCATTTTCATCGGACTAAAATTTCGTCGAATACTTTTTCGCCCGAGATTTTATCCTTGGTGATAGTGAGAACATCGGTGAAGGGCTGTATTACTTGGGCTTGTTCGTTTCGCCCTTGTTCTTCGGCTAGCATGGCTGACAGGTCGGTCAAAATCCCGCTGAGTTTTACTTGGGCTGAACCACCGTTGACAGTTATGATTTCCCAATGGCCATCAGCTACGGAAGTGTAGGCGTCGTCATCCTCGACCGACTCCATCAAGCTGAGGGAAAAAGTACCATTGGATCGTAAGACGATAGATCGCTCGGCGTAGAACCCCGAAAGAGTGTATTCCATTTCGTTGGCAATGCGGTTGTTCAACAGAGGTTCGAGCAGAGTGCCCTTGGATTTTTGCGTAATCATCTGAGGAACAGAATTATTCACTACCTCCAATTGCAGCGGGCGAAAACCATTATCGGTCGGCTCAAAAAATAACAATTCACTTACGGCTAGGTCAGCGTAGCGTTTTCCTTCGTAGGCAGAGTTGATTTTAAATGTAAAGTCCTTACTTTCCAGACTTACCTTCATATCAATCATTTGCGGAGCATCATCGTCACGCAGGGTGTAATCGTAACTTTTCCCAGTAGTATTGCCCAAGGAAAAACCCTTTACACGGGAGTTATTTCGGTAATGATTTGGGGATCGTTGGTAGCCATTCCAGACTTGGATTTTTTCGATGTCCACTTCCTCTTGCAATTGGAAATTGATTTGTTCATCTTCACCGTATCCGTCCACCCCTTCTACCCAAGCGTATTCAATTTTGTTGTCAAAAAGATGCGCAACCCCGTAGGAAGATACTGGCGATAGCGTGGAACTAGCATTCACGGTTGCCTTAACTTTTCGGGGAGGTACGACGCTCATAGCGTTGCCATCTTCACCCCACAGTTTGATCTCGCTAATGCCCACAGCAAGATCTTTGGAAAAACGAATAACCTTTCCATTTTTCCCAGCTTCCGCTACGTTTATTTTTTCTAACGCTCCCGTCCGACCGATGTGAATACTGAGTGAACTGACTTCTTGTTCTATTTCGGTTGTCTCTATTCCTCCTAGCCCAAATGGTTTTCCATTGATATGAATAAAAAAATCAAGTACATCTGCCAACCCATCTCCCTTGGCGGCTAGTACTTCTACTTTTTTGAGGTAAGTTGGTTTTTGGAAAAGTAATACTACTTTTTCGTCGGGACTAGCACCTTTAGTAGTTTTCCAAGCGGTGGTGGTTTTTCCGTCGAGGGCATTGAATACCGCCGAATTATTGGAAGTGGCGTATAATCCTCTGAGATAAGTGACCGCCCTAGTATCTATTGACTTGGTGGTTGACGATGATGGGGCGGAAGGCTTTTCTACGGAGATGTCGGGATCTTGGGAAGGAGTAGTTGGTTGGCTAGGTGTTTCTTCACACGACGTCAATCCTACGACGCTAATGCAAAGCCCAAGGACAAATAATTTTACGGAGTGGAGTATATTTTTCATAGCTACAAAGTACGAGTTTTGAATGGAAAATGGAGAATTGAAAATTATGAATTATGAATTAATGCTTGCCCCGAAACCTTGGGGGATTATGAATTATAAACCCGCCTGCATCGGGTAGGTTATAGAGTTAAGAGTGTACAAAGTTTTTGAGTTTGGATATTTCTTCGTTAGTGATGCGTTCAATTTAGACAAACGGGATCAGTCTTCCTGACCTCCAAAGTGCTTAAATCGAAATAGACCTCTACAAGGCTAGGATGTTCGAAAGTCTATAGCTTTTATGTAGCTTTTCTTGGTAATGATCAAGTGCTGTTGATTTAGGTATCTTTTGTTGGGTTTGTAGTTTTGGATCATAAGTTTTTCGTTATTTTTGTGCCGTAGGATTAAGGAGATAGTGCAGTTTTAAGTGACTGACTTTTTTGGTGACAACACCTCTTTATTCAGATATTTTTTGTAACTAATTAGCCACACGCTTTGAGAACTCCGTGAGATGGGAAAG
>JBCCJE010000149.1:0-9105 GCA_039027925.1 Bacteroidota bacterium | reverse complement strand
GTTCTTTTTCCTTTCTGCTGCGTTGAAAAGCCTCGCCGATGCCCCGCATCGCCTACGTTTTTCGCCTTGCATAAAGAAAAAATAACTGCGCATAAAATGTAAATTTATTAATGCACCATTCCTAAATGATAAACCGAGTTTATTTTCTCGATTAAAAAAATAAAAACATGGGAAAGAAAAATAAAAAAAACAGACAGGGGATCGTCTTCTCTACCGATCCTGATTTTGAATATGCCTACGAGGAAAATACCCTAACGGAAACACTAGCTCCCAACCAACAAAAGCTACGCGTGATGATTGATAGAAAACAACGACGAGGCAAAGAGGTAACTCTGGTAACTGGATTTGTGGGTAATGATGATGACTTAAAAGACTTAGGAAAATTTTTAAAATCAAAATGTGGCGTTGGCGGAAGTGTAAAAAACGGAGAAATTATTATCCAAGGAGGAGTAAAAGATAAAATCGTAAAGCTATTGTTAGAAAAAGGATATTCCAATACCAAGGCTTCGGGAGGATAATCAACAATAGCTTTCTATTTTTAGGTTGAACATCATAACGCAGTATCGGTTACACTAACTCAGATAGCGTAACCGATACATTTCAAATTTGCATTTGCGTTATGGTGGCTTCCTCTATCAATCTACGATTTCTTTTGCTTATCGGTATTCAAGATACTTACTTTTCCATTATCCATATCGTATAGTGCTCCTATGATTTTTATTTCTCCTTTTGCTTCCATCTCCTTGAGGATAGGGCTATTACTTCTAATTTTTTCCATAGTATTTCTGACGTTACTTTCGCTTACTTGATGTACAAATTCTTGATTCTTCGAATTGCGCTCACCGTCATATTTGACCTGATCTACCGCAGGACGAATCTTAGCAAGCATCGGAGTAATATTTCCCAACTTGACATCATCTATTGCGGACTTGACTGCGCCACAATGTTCGTGCCCCATCACTAGAATCAATTTCGAACCAGATACTTTGCAGGCAAATTCCATACTTCCCAGAATATCTTCATTAACAAAATTACCAGCTACTCGCGCTACAAAAACATCTCCTATCCCTCTATCAAAAACATCCTCTACCGGTACTCGACTATCCACACAAGAAAGAATAATTGCTTTGGGAAATTGAGCTTTCACGCTTTGTCGGACTTGCGCAGAATGATTACGAGCAGTCAGATCATTTCGCATAAATCTTTCATTACCTTCCTTCAAAGATTGTATAACCATATCGGGGGTGAGGGCGTCTTGCTCCGCCTTAGTGAGGACATTCTCCACAAGTCCAATGACTTGTTCTTGTTTTTGCTCTGATTGGTCAGCCATCTTCTTTTCGTTGGCTTGGTTGTCGTTGGTGCAGGATGTAAGCAGCAGCGCTACCAAAATGGATGCGCTAATTTTAATAATTGTGTTCTTCATGATTAAATAGTTAAAAAGTTGAGTAAATTTATTTGGTTATCAATTTAGCTACTTGGCAAGTGATTCGCTGCTCTCCAATTAGACAGTATCTCCTGCCACAGAAAAGACGATTTTTAACCATAAGGTCACAATTATTTCAATGATCTGTAATATTGATATTCATAATAAATGCAGTTTTTGACGGAAAAATTAGACCGTCAAAAACTGCATTTAATAATTTCCTATTCCTAAGCGTACAACTCCTCATTCAAAAAAGGAATCAAAGCCAACACCACCGCTTCCACGTAAAATGAAGTACGATCAATCACATTTTTGGTCAATAATCCTACTGCGCCATTTTTTTGTTTAGAGTTCGAATGACCAAAAACAATATCGTCCGCCTCGCCTAATTCTTTGCCGTGCTGAATGAGTTCGACCACCTTGGGGGGAAGGAAAAAAGTACCTGTTCTAGCTTTTCCTACTTTACTTTTACTTTGGATGACTACCCACGCAAAAGCCATCATTGCATCTGATTGTTGTTGAATCCCTCCCTCGATGCCTACCCAGTAGTCAGCGTGAGGAAATTGCCGCTCGGCGTTGTTGGCTCGGTTAGTTGCACCCCGCAACGTTTCGGCGTCACTCATCGGTTGATCGCTCACTTCGGAAGCAACCGACACCCCTTCCAGTAGGATTTTTTCATTTGTAAATACTTTGTTATAGCCTTGCTTTACGGCAGTTATCTTGACAGGATTGCGGGAAGCAATGATGATTTTCTTTGTCATATATTGCTGAAGTTTTTCTTGGAGTTTGTTTATTTTTTCCCATAAAATATCACATGCTTTAGATTTTATTTTTTGCGAAAAGCGGCGTAATAAACTAAGTAAATACCAGCCAAGGCTTGGACGCCCGTCACCAACACCTTTACGCCAGAGGATTCAGGAGTCCATCCATCAAACATAAACCAATGAGCCGCTGGCCCCGCTAACAATATTCCCGCAATGAAAAATAAAGTCCTTTCGTTTTGCTTTTTCTCAGCCATCCTTTAAAAAAAATTTCAAGATAAAATCATTTATGATCGTTCCTCTCCTACGTGCTTTTTGTAAAATTTCCAAACCTCCTTGGCTACGTTTCTGCCTAGTTCTAGCCCTGCTACGTTATCTGCTTGGATATGATAGCCACCTAGCACTCTTGAGATACCCGCCATCTCGGCAGTCTCCGTAAAAGTTGGAAATTTTAAGATTATGGTATCGCCAAGATTATCAGGTTCGGTCATTGCTCCCGCCACCAGTACTGCACGCGAACCAAACTCATCACTCCCCGTCCAGATTTTTAGGGCTTCCCCGCATCCTCCACTAATCGTGCTATGCCCGGAAACGTAACTAGGAAAAGGTGGACACAAAAAAGTCTCGGGAGAATACGGTCGCCATTGGCTTCCGTCCATTGCGATCATTCCTTCTCCAGCTCCGCCCCAGGCTTTTATTTTTTGTTGATCGTAGTATTCGTGGACGAGTGCGTAGGGTCTTGCGTAATCATAAAACATCTTGGAATCCCACGACGCAATGAAAGCATCCATAGCCACCACTTGATTATAAAAATACATTTTGACATCTTGATCGAGGGTGTGCTCATCTCTCCTCGAAACATCCTGTGCAAATTTTAACCAATGTCCTGCCTGCTGCACAGACTGCGGACCATCCCGCATAAACTCCACCAATGCTTTTTGGTAATCCGTCAGATTAACTTGCATATTAACTACTTCTTCTACCTCTTTTTGCAGTTGGGCAGAACCAATCATCGGTGGCGGGCCAGGTCTGAACTGATCTCCAGATTTTAAAGCGATGGGTTTTACCTTGTCCCAGTAGGGAGTCAAACAAGAGGGCGCAAATTTTCCTCCTTCTCCATCCGAGAAATATTTTGGCTGCCAACGGTTCGAATCCACATTTTTTTCTACGGAGTTAACGGGTTCGTAACCTACGTAATCAAAGTAAGGTGTCCCATCAGAACCTTCCTCTTCTCCGTATTGATTCGCCCCGTCGCCCCTACGTGCCGCAATGACGGCTTGGGCTGCTAAGTTGCCAATTCCCTCTGGCGTACTAGGATCTGTAGTTGTACTGTTAGGATTTAATCCTAGTTCTCGCATAAAATCCGCAAACAAATCCTGATCGCTAAAATAGTATTCGTTCATAGCTCTGAAGGCTGCGTAGCTGATTGCAATTTCTTTATTCTTTAAGGTATGCTCCTGCTTTGGTCGCCTTTCCACATTGTCGAGATAAACGGGAATGGCTTTTTCGTCGAACCGTGACCAAGCATCAAAAACCACCACGAAGATTAATCCCAAATATCGGGACGTAATGGTGGGTCGAGGTTTAAATTTTTCCGTGTCGTTTGCGATGGCAGTCAGCGCCATCTGTCCCCATTTGTAAGCCATATTTTCTACGCCACGGGGTTCTTTCAAATAGCTACTTTGATCTGTTTTGTTGTTGTTTTGACATCCTACGGTAGCCAATAGGATCAACATGATTAAATAAATCTTCTTCATCTTTTTCTCGCTTATTTTGTTCACAACAAATTTATACAATTCTATTCTGAACTGGTGACTTTTTTTTATCTTGAACGAAAATTCTTATGCAAAAAATAATTATAACAATACTTTTACTTTTCAGTATCCAATTCATTTTTGCCCAAAACTTCTACCTCGGTGCTGACCTTTCTTACGTCAACGAAATGGAAGATTGTGGAGTGACCTACCAAGAGGATGGCAATACTAAAAATGTACATACCATTTTTTCTGACTCAGGTTGTAACCTAGTTAGACTACGCCTGTGGCACACCCCATCGTGGTATGATGATCTCAATACTGGGAAAAGGTACAGCGATTTGGCAGATGTGAAAATCGCTATCAACCGAGCCAAGCAAAACGGAATGAACGTTTTGTTAGATTTTCATCTCTCTGATAGTTGGGCTGATCCTTCCAGTCAGTTAGTTCCTACAGCTTGGCTGCCCGTAGTGGATGATATTAACATCTTGAAAGACTCCCTGTACAATTATATTTTCAGTACCCTGACCGAATTACACAGCGAAAATCTTTTACCCGAGATGATTCAGATTGGAAATGAAACCAATAAAGGTATTCTACTTTCCCCTCAGGATAATCAAGTTTGGACTTTAGATTGGAACCGAAATGCTACTCTCTTTAATAGGGCTATTCAAGCGGTGAGAGACTTTGAAGATCAAAATAATGAAAATGTGAAAATCGTCATTCACGTAGCTGACCCTAGCAATGCGGAATGGCTAGTGGACGGATTTATCTCCAACGGAGTGACTGATTTTGACATTATTGGATTATCCTACTACTGGGCTTGGCACATGCCAACTACCATCGCCGACGCAGGTAACGTTATCCAAACCCTTCGGAATTTTTACCCAGATAAGGAAGTATTGATCGTGGAGACAGGCTACATCTGGACAACTGCTTGGAATGATAATGCTGCCAATATTATCTCCGAAACCCACCCCGATTACACCCCTGCTAGTCCCGAAAACCAGAGAGATTGGTTGATTGATCTGACCAAAGAAGTCATTGCCAAGAACGGACTCGGAGTCATTTATTGGGAACCTGCGTGGGTATCTAGCCCTTGCTTTACGCAATGGGGACAAGGCTCTCATCAGGAGCATGCTGCTTTTTTTGACTTCGATAATAATCTTTTGATACCTGGCGGAATTGAATGGATGAGTTATAATTACGACATCCTTTCTGATACGAAAGATTTAGCACCTGACGCTATCGTTCAAATTATGACCAACAGTTTTTCGGGTGATGTAAAAATCCGTCAGCTTAATGGTAACACTTTCAACGTTGAATACATAGTTACGGATGCTTCAGGAAAAGTAATTGTCAAAAATCAAACTCGCCAAAACACAATTTCTTTTCAATTGAATAGTGCCCCCTTTGGCGTTTATATCGTTGTGGTAAAAATTGATGGTCAATTGATCTCTAAGCAATTTGTCTTTAGCGATAAGTAAATTTGTATTAACTAATGTCGAACTACAAGGACTAAAAATCCTGTTTGTTGAAAATTGTTTCTACCTATGAAAATCCAAAATCTTCCAGCTTTATTACTCATTGATATGCAAAAAGGGATAGCAGAACCCGGCTACTACGGCAACGAGCGTAACAATCCAAATGCAGAAACCAATGCGAGAAAATTGCTTGACTTTTGGAGAGCGCACCAACTTCCTATTTTTCACATCAAGCATTGCTCTACCACGCCTAGCTCGCCGCTGGTCAAAGGAAAAGTTGGTAATGAATTTATGGACATCGTGAAGCCACTAGAGTCAGAGCCCGTTTTTGAAAAAAACGTCAATAGCGCATTTATCGGAACTGATCTCGAAGCGGTCTTACAGCAACAAGCTATCAAAAAAGTGGTTATCGTTGGACTCACTACCGAACACTGCATTTCTACCTCTACGCGGATGGCCGCCAATTTAGGATTTGAGACTTACCTCATTGCGGATGCCATTGCCACTTTTGACAAGGTAGGTCGGGATGGGAAAACGTACGCTGCGCAGCTAGTGCACGAAATAGAGTTGGCTTGCCTCCATGAGGAATTTGCTACCGTGATTGATGCCGATGAATTGTTGGAAAAATTAAAAACCACGGTTGTCAAGGAGTCCAAATAAAAGGATAAAATATCATTGTCAACCTTCAGTCCTTCCATCTCAAGCTATGAAAAAAATACTTCTATTTACCTTTGCTGCTTTTTGTAATTGTATTGTTTTTTCTCAAAATAAAAACACACCTACGGTGATCTACTGTATCCCCGGTCAAGGTGCTGATCACAGACTTTTTAATCATTTTGATTTAGGGAAAGACTACGAACTCCGCTTTATCGAATACAAGATTCCTAAGCGCAAAGAAAAAATGGGGGATTACGCCCGAAGGCTAGCCACTCAAATAGATACTACGCAGCCTTATATTTTGATTGGTACTTCTTTGGGTGGTATGCTGGCAACTGAGATGAATGACTTTTTGCATCCCCAAAAAACGATCATCATTTCGAGTGCCAAGTGCAGGAGAGAACTTCCGTTCAGGTATCGTTTTCAAAGATCAATACCGCTGTATCGGTTAGTTCCCAAAGGCTTGATGAAGTTTGGAGCTAGAGTGTTACAACCCATCGTAGAGCCGGATCGAAAACACGAAAAGGCAACTTTTAAAAGTATGCTCAACGATAAAGACAAGACCTTTATGAAACGCTCGGTCGGCATGATTATCAATTGGAAACGAGATACCTACTCGACCGACATCGTACACATCCACGGCAACAAAGATAAAACCATCCCCATCAGAAATGTAAAATATGATTATTTAGTCAGAGATGGATCACATATGGTTACCCTAACTAGAGGGAAAGAAGTGAGTGATATTATTTTAGGAATTTTGAATGAATAGAATTTTAACTTCGACTTTTTGATGATATTTTAAAGGGAATTTACATTCCTCCTAACCTCTTCTCTTGCTAACTTATCCACTACTCTATTATAATTAACTTCGTCGGTCTTCTTTTGGTGAGCTTTCACTTTAGTAAATGTCAACGGTAGGGTTTCAATTTTTTCCACCAATTGCTTGACCAAATGTACATTTCGAACGGGCGTATTTTTTTTGTTATAAAAATTAGCTTCCTTTAGTTTTTCTTTTCTATCTAGTATGCTCACCGTGTATTGACTGTCAGAGAAAATTTTAATTTTTGTAAAACAATTGTTATTCATTTCGCCCAAATAATCCAATGCTTTGAGTACAGCTAAAATTTCCATCGCATTGTGCGTAGTATTCTCCACGCTTCCCGATAACACTACTTTTACATTTTCCCACAAAATGATAGCTGCCCATCCTCCTATTCGCCGTTGGGTGTGGGCACTTCCGTCCGTGTAGATTTGGACTTCCATATTTTATTGATATTTGGTGCAAAGCTAAGTTAAAGTAGAGAGAAAAGATCAGCTGTGAAACTCTATGACAACATCAGCATAACCAGCATTTTGTTTGTTAACAGTAAGTAATAATATTTTGTAAATGTAATGTTAAAAAAGACTTTATCCTAAAAACTACTGCTTTTAGAAATACTCTAATTACACCTAAAAAACATTATGTTATAAATCTAAAAAAATATTTTGGGGAGTACTTAACAATTAGAAAATCCCAACCTGTAGACCAACATTGGGGTTTTTGATAACATAGAACTAATTGAATCTCAATGATTAGCCTCTTGGCAAAACACACTAATATATCTCACAAACAACTGGTTATCTATCACTTACAGTTATAAAAATTCAATATACAACTCACATAAAATCTTATATATATTAGAAAAAGAATCAAAAACGTGTTACTTAGCATTTTGAGAAGTTCATTGTTTTGGCATATATGTTGTTATAATAAAAAGACGATATCTGTACCTCAATTTTTTCAAGTAATTGTGTTAATATAATTAGATTGATTAACATTAATTACTTTTGAATAAGTATAAAGTATAGGTTGGAAAACTATTACCCTCCATTTTGACACTGCATTAATCACAAGTTAATTTCATAAACACCAACAGATTAATTAAAGTAATTAACCAATAGAATCTACGTCTAACTAACGATGTTGAGTCTGTTCATTTTTTAACAACAACATAATTTACCATGACTAAAAACTTACTGACGCTTTTAGCTAGTAGTCTCTTTGTATTAACTTTTCACTCTTTACTTCAAGGTCAATCCTGCTACAATCACATTAATCAATTAGAAATCGAACCTGCTTCCTGTGGAAATGATAATGGTAGTATTTCTGTTATTGCCAATAGTCCCAATAGAACGTTTGAATGGGAAGATGGAAGTACTAATCCTGATCGAACAGGATTAGCATCAGGAATATACACCGTCATTAGTACTGATGAGAAAGGTTGTAGAGAAGAACTAATATTGGAAGTTCCAAGTATTAAAGAATGTGATTTTCAAACTTTTCCTGAATATATTCTTGGACCAACAGGAGGAGAACAAGGTGGAAGAAAACCATGTATTTATTATCGAGTGGTAGGTACCATTAATGGTCAACCTACTGATCCAGAACTATTTTATTACAGTTGGCATGTAGTCCCTCCCTATCCTAACAGCCCGTATTATTCTTATGAACCTACTGTTCCTATTTATTTTGATTATTCTGTGGTCTATCTAAATGTATACCTTGCCGATGGGGAAGGTAATGCGCTATCTTGTTGCAGCTATAATACAACCATTTATCCAGGAAGAGTATGCAGAAGAAAAGGTGGTGATGTAAAGGGCGGTACAGACATAAAAGGTGATGGACGAAAATTGGTGAATGGCAATAATAGACAGAACTTGATAATGACTCCATCTGAAAAGCAAAAAGTCGAGAGCTTTAGCCTATCATTAGATGTTCGTCCAAATCCATTTCAAGAATACCTCAATGTATCTTATCAAAGTACTACCCAAGGTCAGGGGACTATTCGTATTTATAACAATCAAGGGATGTTGATTCATTTACGAGAAGTATATTGTGATGGAAGTAAGCAAGAAAAGCGCATTGATTTTGGATCATTTGATGCCAATGGACTCTACTTTATTCAGTTTAATGCACCCGATTCTAAAACCAAAACTACAAGGGCTATCTTAATGAAGAAAAATTAGTGTACCTAATCTAAGTG
>JBCCJE010000148.1:0-9107 GCA_039027925.1 Bacteroidota bacterium | reverse complement strand
CAAAGCCCGAGTAATAACCTCCATAACCTGCATTTCCACTTCTTCCAATAAACCCTACCACAACTGGACCAGTAGACTGTACAGAAACATCTCCTGTCAGGCTGGGAATGTAGAAGGTTTTCCAATCCCCTGTTCCAGCTACCGTTGAGGCGGCAGGTAGTACTACTGCTCCTGAATTATCACTCACTAAGATATTAGCATCGGGTGTACTGGAAGATGCAGTAATAGTGATTCCACCTTGATAATCCGATTTACCATTTATAGACCTGACGTTAGGAATAGAATTTACCTCGTCGGCGATCAAACAACTAAGGGGAGCTAAAAAATTCATTCCTCCAGTTTGGGTAGCAGCAGCTGCTGCCAGAGACTGGTAAGCATAGACATTTTTTGTTGTTCTCACGTACATGTTTGCCCCAGCCGTTGAACCCGAGTAATTACTACCTGGTATTTCAAAGTGCTCCCCATTATTAATGGTTGCAATGGGAGTAGCTGCCCCGTTGACATAAATTTCTGTATTATTTTCGGTAGCAATAATGATTGGAAACTCTAGAGCATCAGTTCCTCCTCCTCTTATATATACATACTCTTTGCCTAAGAGATTCTCGGGTACGGGCTGATCTAATCCTGCATCTCTATTACTTGCTACGAATCCTGCATTCATAGATCCATTACTGATAGCAATGTCTCTATTGGAACTAATGGTTGCTCCTAGCCATCCATCTACGTTGGCAGTAGTCTCTATCTCTCTTGCTTGGAGTACATAAGTTTGACCTCTATTTAGCGGAATCGTGATCGTATTAGAAGTGATACCGTCGGGATCGTTTTGCAATCTAAATTCACAAGCTGGATCATATCCTGATATGGTGACTACGGTATTATCTTCAGTAGCCATGATGCCAAGGGAAGCACATTGATCATTACTATTGGAGCGAAGCGGTAATCCTCCCCATTTGAATAATCTCCCCAAGGCTTTATCTCCCTTAGAGGTCAGGGATGCTGCTTGATTTGGAGATCGTCCTCGGTAGTTCACATAGAACTCTTCTCCACCTACGGACTCGAAGCGTAATCCGCTAGTGGATAAAACAACACCTGTTCTGAGGTTATTAACCAAACTGATATTATTATCTCCATTAGCTAAAGTATATTCAATAGAGTTGGTAGAAGATAATCCTGTTAGGGTGGCTACCGCCGTTGTATTGGTTCCTTGATAGACCAGTACATCAAACGGGGTAGTTTCGGGAGTAGATAAATAGTACGCTTGTTGTTGTATTGATACATTATTACTATTCTGTTTTAAAGGTGGTAAGTAATGAACGCTACTCAACTGACCATAAGCGATACTTGGTAATATCAGGAAAATAAGGTAAAGTAAAATTTTGTACTTCTGCTCCATGCGCTGTTTGTTACTATCTTGTTTTTTCATTTATTCACTCATGGTCACGGACGAATAAGTTATTGAGGAAAGGAGGTATTTTTTAGGAAGATGAGCTATTACTGAGGAGGATCAGAATTCAATTTTTAAATCAGATACTACCCTCAAATTTTCTCATTTTGGTAATACGTAATTGTATTTCTGTTGTTACTTCGTCCATCTTATTTTTTTCAACGAGCCTACATTTATTCCAGAAATTCGTGCTTCGGTCGGTGAAAATCCTTCCCTCCTCTACATTAAGAAAATCATAACATTCGCTAATTCACATTTTAAATTATCTTTGCGCAAGTTTAACTCGTAGAAAACGTAGATTTTGGAACACCAACCGCAAAAATCCGTTTTTTCAAGCGTACATTTTCTATTTTAAAAACCAAACATAAGCAACTGTGAGTGTTTTAATTTTTTTCCTAGTCACTTATTTACTGACCTGCTTTACGCTCCAAAAACTTTTCGAAAAAGCTGGTTCTGATCCTAAGAAAGCCTGGATACCTGGTCCCAACTTTGTGGAGTGGTGCAAAATTGTAGGGCGTAGTCCTTCACATGCTTGGTGGATGCTTTTTCCCATTGTCAATTTTTTTATTTGGGCAGGGCTATGCGTGGACATGGTTCGATCTTTTGGTAAGCATAGCTTTGGCTGGGCAGCCATCTCCGTCATTTTTGCGCCCTACGCTTTTTGGAGATTGGGCAATGACAAAAAGGCCAAGTACGTAGGACCAGTTTTGGAAATGGAAAAAAAGTATTTTTCTGATATCCAAACGGCGATGGAAAAAGGCGATCAATACAAACTCAAAAAACTCCAAGCTAAAAATCCTTACAAAAAATCAGCGGGTAGAGAATGGGTAGAGGCAATTGTATTTGCAGTATTTGCGGCGGCGTTTATTCGGATGTTTTTGATAGAGGCTTACGTGATTCCTACGCCGTCCATGGAAGGTTCGCTTTTGGTGGGTGACTTTATGTTTGTGAGCAAAGCACACTATGGTATCCGTACCCCAATGACGGTAGCGATGATTCCGCTACTACATAATACAATTCCTTACCTGAATACGGAATCCTATCTAAAATCGCCAAGCCTAGGTTATCACCGACTACCAGCCATTTCGAGTATTAAAAATAATGACCCCATTGTTTTTAATTATCCCGAAGGCGATAGTGTGTACGTTACGCCTGGCAGGATTTTCAGTATTCACGATCATCGAAAACCGACCTACTCCCAAAGGATAAAAGCAAGTGGTGCAAAACTTCGAATTAGACCCATAGACAAACGAGATCATTATATTAAAAGATGTATCGGCATACCTGGAGACAAATTAGAAATCAAAGACCGACAAGTATATATCAATGATAAGGAGCTAGAAAATTCTGATAATATTCAGTTTGAATATACCGTAACTGGTGTTGGCGATTTGGCTTACAAAGATTGGAAAAAGCTAGACGAAATAGGAGTAGCAAGTAGGGTAATTGATGGTGATGGAGCACCTGTGGTTGATGCTGTCCCTATTGCTAATAAAAAATACAGAATGCACTTAGGGCAAGCACAAATGGATAAAATCAAATCGTGGTTTCCCGATGCAAAGTTCGAACCCGTGATCGCACAACCTGATCCACGCAACAAAGATAACTCTGTATTTCCTCACGATGCGCGTTACTTTGGGGATTGGACAGTAGATAATTATGGCCCCATCGTTATTCCAAAGGAAGGCGCAACTGTACCACTAAAAAAAGAAACGATTGCCCTATATCGGCGCATCATCAATACTTACGAAGGAAACACGCTGAAAGAAACTAAAGATGGTAAATTTATCATCAACGGCGAAGCAGCTACAGAATACACCTTCAAGCAGGATTATTACTGGGGCATGGGAGATAACCGTCACGCTTCGGAAGATTGTAGATACTTTGGATTTATTCCCGAAAACCACATCGTAGGTAAGCCTTTGTTTATTTGGTTTTCTACCAAAAATGGAAATATGTGGAAGGGCATCAACTGGGGAAGAATTTTTTCGGGAGCCTACAAAATGTAATCTTTAACTATCAAAACATGAGAAAAACCATCTTACTACTGGCATGTGTATTTTGTTGGGAAATAAGCCTCGCTCAACTCCCCAATACCAACATCTATCTATTCAAGATGGAGCAACTTAACGATAGTCTTTTTCTTTTTAAAAATCCGCAACTCCTGACGGGGTTCAATTCTGATGGGTATAACAATCAACCTACATTTATTTCCAATAATGAAGTTTATTTTTCTATGGGAAGAGCGGACGCTGACGGACAGACGGATATAATTGCCTTAGACCTCACCAACCAAGTAAAAACCCAAGTAACCCTTTCTGCTGATCGGGAGTACTCCCCTACCCCGATGTTAGAGCCTTTTTATTTTAGCTGTATCAGACAAGAGGCAGATGGGAAAAATACCCAACGGCTTTGGTTTTTTCCGATGGATCGTTCCTCCAACGGTCGTCCTGTCCTATCTAATCAGACTAACGTGGGTTATCATTGTTGGTTAAAAAATGAGTTGGTTGCCCTCTTTATCGTCGGTGAGCCACACAAGTTGGCGCTCGCCAATACGAGAGACCAATCTGTAAAATTTCTCGAATCCGACATTGGCAGATGTTTTCAGCGGATGCCCAACGGCAACTTGGCATTTATTGATAAAAGTGAATCTGCTAGTTGGAAAATCAAGGAATTGGATTTAAACACCTTGCGAAGTGCCACCATCGTAACCACGCCTCCTCAGAGCGAAGACTTTGTCGTTTTACCAGACAATACTTTTCTCATGGCAAAAGGAAGTCAAATATTTAAATACAAAAAAGGCTGGGACACAGCGTGGCTCAAAATTGGTGACTTCACAAATTTAGGCCTCAAAGCCATTACTCGCCTTGCTCTAAGTAGCGACGGAAAACTAGCCGTGGTAAACGTAAAATGACTTAGCCCAAACTCTTTATGCAACTTCCAGCATTATTTTATCCTGATAAGGTTGCGCATTTTTCAATCCTGTGAGCGGTGCACGACTTTAGCGTTGTACCAATTTTTTTTAACCACGAAAACACCAAGCACATAAAGATATACCAAGTCATCTCTAGTTTCTTTTCACTCATCTCTCATCACTTTTCACTCATCACTCCTCTCTCATCACTTTTCTCTCATCACTCCTCTTACGCTTGCGAATACCTAGGCAACTGAAACATAAACGCCGTTCCTTCATTGAGTTGACTACTCACTCGGATCGAAGTATCGTGAAGCTCCAATATTTTTTTGACTATAGCCAATCCTAATCCAGCACCTTTACCTTTTTTACCAGTTCGGCTGGCTCGACGGTATCTTTCAAAAATATAAGACTGTTCTTCTTCGGGTATGCCGGGACCATTGTCTTTGATGCCTATCTCTACATTTTCGCCTACCGCAGTCAACTGAATCGTTACCTCCCCTCCCGAAGGCGTATAGTTCAGCGCATTATCCATTAAGTTTTGGATTACTCGCTCCACTAATCCTACATCCGCAAAAACCAACGGCATGTCTTTTTCTTTTTCCTCCAAATGAATAGTGATTCCTTTTTCCTCCGCTAAAATTTGATACTTGGCTGCGACGTCCTGCGCTAGTTCCGAAATAAAAAAAGGCTCTTTGTTGGGTTCTATTTGCTTGGCTTCCAACTTGGAATATTCAAATAGTTGAGTGATTAACTTAGACAATCGCTCCAAGCTACTCATAGAAGTTTTTAGATACTTTGTTCTATCCTCGGAGGAAATATTATCTTCTTTGATTAGTAAGGTTTCTACGTATCCTTGTACGATAGCTAAGGGCGTTCTTAAATCGTGGGAGACATTAGCAATCAATTCTCTTCGTAGGTTTTCTACAGATTTTAGTTCATCAATATTAGCAACAATAGTATCTGCCATCCCATTATAAGTATCTGCCAATACTGGAAAATCTTTTCGATCTTCTTTACAAATTCTAGCTTCGTAATCTCCTTCCTTGAACCGCTGCACCTGCTGAATGATATTCCGTAGTTTTCTAGTCAAAAACCAAATCGCTAACAATCCAATTACAAGTGCTCCAAATAAGGTAAAGAAAAACATATTAGCTCCCAGTTGTAACATGTAACTTCCAAACAATCCCGATTGAACTTCGGCTTGTTCATCGCTTTGGAGTATGATGTACACGTAAGCAGTTAATTCTCCATCCTCAATAATTGGAGCGGCAGAAAAGACTTTACACACACCCGGATACCTTGGATCTTCTCCGATGATAAACGGTTTGTCTTCTGCATCTATAAACTCCTTTATAGGTTTTAAATCTACCTTTTTAAGTTTAACAGTCTCTTTTGTAGGAGCAGCGTGGGTCATTATATTTCCTTCGGTATCTAATAAATATAACTCAGCAATTGGATTCATTACCATTGCATATTGCATGTATTTCATGATAACATCTTTCTGAATTTTTCCTTTGACGTAAGGCTGAAGTTCCTTGGAAGCAGTAACTGCTAAATTTTTATGCAATCGTTGAACGGACTCTTGGTAGTAACGATTAGCGATGTATCCTGCGATGTACAAATATCCTGCTCCTAGCACTACTAAAAGTAACAGTAGTGTTGCTGAGATTTTCCAGTAAAGTGTATTGTTTGATTTCATAGGCTATGACTCTTAGCCCCAAAGGGGAATTTTGTATTGCTTAAAAATAAGTAATTTTATGTTACAAGTGGTGAGGGTAAGCCTGTTGGTGGGTAGCCCCACGTATCAAGCACCAAGGATGTTTTCATTGGTGTAGGGGATCACAAATCCTCATTAAACCGGTATCCTATCCCCCACGAAGTTAAGATGTACGTAGGCTTTTGAATGTCTGGTTCTATTTTGCTACGGAGGCGATTGATGTGGGAATTGACCGTATGTTCATACCCATCAAAATCGTAGCCCCAAACCAAATTCAAAATTTGAGTTCTCGAATAGCTCTTGCCCGGCTTAGAGGCGAGCAAACTCAGCAGATCAAATTCCTTCGGCGAAAGATCAACCCTCTGATTTTTGATGGATACTTTTCGCTTATCCATATCAATAGTTAGATCACCAAACTCCATAAACATCTTGCCTTTCTCAGCATTACCTTGTTTACTTTTTGACATTTCTGATCTTCTAAAAATGGCTTTCACCCTAGCCACAAATTCTCTTACGCTGAAGGGCTTCGTCATATAATCATCCGCCCCAAACTCTAATCCCAAAATTTTATCAATCTCCTCCGACTTGGCAGTAAGCATCAAAATAGGTGAGACCACTTCCTTTGCTCGAAGCTGTCGGCAAATCTCTAAGCCATCTTTTCCGGGCAACATCACATCCAAAATAATCAGATCAAACTCCTCGCTCAAAGCAATATCCAATCCTGTATTTCCTTCGTAAGCTTTGGTCAACTGACAATCCATATCTTTCAGATGGATTTCCAATAGGTCCACAATGTCGTGATCGTCTTCTACTACTAGTACTTTTCTCATTTTTTGGGTTTTGGTTTTGATTATTTGATTTTGTTTGTTTGTGAATATTTGTACGCCCATGATTTGTCAATTTTTAGATAGCGAAATTTTGTTGGTCAACGCTATATCATTGTTCCATTTTTCTTACTCGCAAAATTACACCCTAAGTATCACAGAACTATCACAGAAAGCTAGAGTTACGCTCACAGCAATTTAGCTACTTCTCTTCGTTTTTTATATTTTTCACAAAAAAAGAATCCCGAATTTTCGGATGCGAAAATTCGGGATTACTTTATGTTTCGTTGGGTTACTTTCAGCTGAGGCTTAACCGCGCTTTTTAGCTCTCGCCCTCGCTCGGCCACGCATATCCAAATATGCTTGTGCGCCCGGCTTTTGCAAAAGGTTATACAAAATTTCTTTAGCTCTGAATAGTTGAGCCTTAACGGTTCCGAGTGGAATTTCTAATTCTCTGGCGATCTCCTCGTAGCTTAATTCTTCAAAAAATCTCAACTCGATCATTAGACGATACTTGGGGCTTAGCTTACCCATCACTTGCCGCATCAGTCCAACCTTTTGGATACGTACCAAAGTTTCTTCGGGATTCAATGAGTTAGCTCTGATATTGCTGCTAAAGTCGTGCGCACCGCCCGGTTCGATGGGATCATCAATGGAGAGCAAGTGTAGCTTCTTTTTTCTGATGTGATCAATGCAATTATTAATAGCGATTTTGAATAACCAAGTACTGAATGCGTAACGAGGCGCATAGCTTGGTAGCTTTCTAAATGCTTTGCCAAATGCTTCTAAAGTCAAGTCATCCGCATCGTCGCGGTTGTTGACCATCTTCAACATCATGTGAAAAATTGAATTGCGGTAGCGGTTCATCAAGATGGTGTAGGCTTGTTGGTCACCATCAATTGCTCTGAGAACCATGTCATAATCTGCCTGTGCTTTTGGGGATAGATTTGTTGTAGTTAATGTTTTTACTTCCATCGTACTTTTTTTCCAATTCCTAGCAAACTAGGAATGAGGTTTAAATAATAAAAAATGTACATGAAGTCCAAGAAGGGAATCCATGGGAGTAGAGTTCTGATTTGAAACCTTGGTAAGATATGTGCGTATAAGAATTGAAGAGTTAATAGACGCACTACAAAGACCATGCCTACAAACATTATGCTAAATTTTAATATCAACAGCATAATTCCTCCCAAATAGAAAAAAAAGTGACTAAAAGATAAAAATCCGAGTAATATTTGGTGCCGCAGACGATAACTGGTGGCGGTGGAAAGATGTCTCGCTTTTTGACGATAGTAAGCTCGCCAGGTTGTTTCGGGTTCAGAAAAAACAAACGCCTCTTTCTCTAACACTATATCTACATTCTTCGCAGTAGCTACTTCACTTATAAACAAATCATCATCACCCGAAGCGATGTGTTCATGTTTTTCAAAACCATCAATGTTGAGGAATAATTGTTTACGGTATGCAAGATTGCGCCCGACACCCATGTATGGCTCGCCAGCAAGTGCAGAAGAAAAATATTGAATCGCCGTATAGATAGTTTCAAACTGAATAAAACGATTCAACAAGTTAGGATGAGTAGCATACGGCCCGTAGCCCAATGCAATTTGAGTAGTATCAGTAATCCTGCGTTGCATGCAAAACAGCCACTCCGAGCTGATGGGACAACAATCCGCATCCGTTAAAATAAGAGTTGCATACTGTGATGATTGTATTCCGATTTTTAAAGGAAACTTTTTTCCTACCATGCCCGAGGGCTTTGGCCCAGAATTAACGATGCGTAAGTTATTATATTTTTCCTGATATTTCAATAAAACATCATATGTTCTATCGGTAGAATTATCGTTGACGACTACTACTTCGAAGGAACGGTAGTTTTGGTTGAGGATACGGGGAAGGTGCTTTGCTAAATTTTCCGCTTCGTTGTGTGCACAGATGATAACCGATACGGGTTGCTCCTTTCTGGGCGTTTTTTTCTCCAAATTTTTCGGAGTTTTGTAGAAAGCTAGCTTAGAAAAAAGTAACCACCAATACCCCATTTGGAGGAGAAAAGAGAATAGAAAAACAGCTAAAACCAACAAAGTAAAAGGGGAGTAACTCGTAAGCAAAGTAGTTCCTAGATACATATTCAGTCATGTTGAAGGTATTGTTGATCACTCCTCTCTTGGGAATGGTTCAATAATAACTTTACATTTTCTACTTGTT
>JBCCJE010000147.1:0-9123 GCA_039027925.1 Bacteroidota bacterium | reverse complement strand
TCCCACGAAGTTCTCAAAGCATGGTACTAAGCAGTTACGGACAATGACAATAGAAATGGCAATGACGACAAAACCAAATATAAAATAAAACCTAACTATGACTTATCGTTTGAAGCTTTCGAAAATTATAATTATTATTTTTATCATTCTTCCTTTCTCCTTGATTGCTCAAAAACTTGATCGGGTACTAGGCGATATTTTGATTCAATTGCGTCCCGAAGCCAGTATCCACCAGATAGAAAAAGATTTTCAGACTTTTCAGTTTCGACCTACGCAGATCGAAGTTGTCAAAGCAGTTGTTCCTCACTTCAATATCTGGAAAATCCATATTGACTATACGCAAGTTAACGAGCGAGATTTTTTGGAAAAAATAAAGACGCATCCCAACGTACGCCACGCTCAGTTCAATCACCTCCTCCAGCAGCGTTCGATTATTCCTAACGATCCAGAATTTTCCAACCAATGGCAACACCTCAACGATGGTAACAATGGCGATCAAGCGGGGGCTGACATGGATACCGACTTGGCGTGGGCAACGACTACGGGAGGGCTAACTCCTACGGGAGATACCATCGTCATTTGTATTATTGACGCAGGGATTGATGGTGATCACGATGATCTAAAAAATAACTTATGGGTCAACCACGCCGAGATTCCCGATAACGGCATTGATGATGATAACAATGGTTTTACGGATGACTACCTCGGCTGGAACTCATTCACGGATACCGACAATGTGTATAATAATGACGATCACGGAACCGCCGTGGCGGGTATCATCGGAGCGCAGGGCAACAACAATCTTGGAGTAGCGGGTATCAATTGGAATATCCAAATGATGATTGTACAAGGTGGCAGTGGAGCGGAAGATGAAGCCCTCGAATCCTATGCGTATCCATTGAGTCACCGAATCAAATACAATAATACCAACGGAGCGGAAGGGGCATTCGTAGTGGCTACCAACGCTTCGTGGGGAGTGGATCAGGGAGATCCTGATGAGTTTCCGCTGTGGTGTGCCTTTTACGATACTTTGGGGGTGCACGGTATTTTGAATTGCGGCGCTACTGCTAATAACAGTTGGGACGTAGAAATTGAAGGCGATATGCCTACGGGATGTACTAGCGATTATTTGGTAGGGGTGACCAATACCAATAGTTCTGATGAATTACATTTTAGTGCTGCCTTCGGAGCTACTTCCATTGATCTCGGTGCGCCCGGTGCGTTGACTTACACTACGGCACAAAACAATAGTTACGACACCTTCAATGGTACTTCGGCAGCAACGGCACAAGTGGGGGGTGCTATTGGTTTGCTCTACGCAGCCCCCTGCACCAATGTCGCTAACTTAGCTAAAAATGATCCTTCGGCGGCTGCCTTACAGATCAAGCAATATCTCCTCAACGGCGTAGATGCCATTCCGAGCCTTGATGGAAATTCGGTAACGGGAGGAAGACTCAACATTGTGAATAGTATGCAATTATTGATGGATAACTGCGGAGATTGTCCCGCCCCCTCATCTCTCTATGCTAGCCAAATATTGGATACGAGTGTGGTACTTTCGTGGATCAACGCAGACTCTACGCTGGCTACTTCCATCCGCTACCGCCCCCTCCCCGCTGGAGATTGGATAGAACTGCAAAATGTAAATAGTCCCTACCTACTGACTACCCTAGCTGGCTGTACGGGGTATGAAGTTCAAGTGGCGGCGGCCTGTTCCTCTACGGAGAGTGGCTATACGTACAGTCATTTTTTCACTACCGAAGACTGCTGTGTACCTCCCGCTGATTTGGCAATAACCGCAGTAACCGATAACTCCGTAACCCTTACTTGGAGTGAAATCTTTGCGGCTCACAATTACCATCTCACGTTGGATGCGATAGCCCCTGATCTTCCGCCCATCACGCATACAACCATCGTAGCGGAAACGACTATTCAAAATATCGAAAGTTGTACGATATATGAAATTTCTATACAAGTAGAATGTGATACGGGTTTTACCGCCTTTACTGCACCTATTATTTTTGAGACAACGGGCTGTGGTATTTGTAAAGATTCGGACTACTGTACCATCAGCAGCGACGATGCTAGCTCCGAATGGATACAAGATTTTTCGTTTCATACCCTCATCAATGATTCGGGCAATGATGGTGGTTACGGAAATTTTACAGACCTACCGAGTACCGAAGTGGAAGCTGGTCAGACCTATCCTATTGAGATTACGCCGGGCTATTCAGGAGCTAACTTTTTGGAATACTTCAGAGTTTGGATAGATTATAATCAAGATGGAGACTTTGGGGACGAAGGGGAAATTGTACTGAGTACGCCCGACGACGTTAACGTACCCGTCAATGGCAATGTGACGATTCCACCCGACGCCGTACCTGGGCCTACACGTATGCGGGTATTGATGCGTTGGGGGGGAGGAAATCAGAATAACCCGCCGCCCTGTGAGGATATCGACTTTGGCGAAATTGAAGATTACTGTGTCACCATCCTCGGAGGAAACGGCGTCTCCTGCCTACCGCCAGAGTCATTGGATACACTCGATAGCAGTTTAAGTACCCTCCATCTGAGTTGGGAAATGCCCTCTACGGTTTACGATTCTTTTGTTATTGAATATCGTAAAGAAGGAACGACGGAGTGGGCCACGGTCACTACTACCGACTTGGAAGTAGTCATTCCTGATCTAGAGAAATGTACAAACTACGAAGCAAGGGTACAAGCTGATTGTAATGCAGTATCTGCTAGTGACTTCTCCCCGATTCAAGTATTCAACACCAGATGCGATGTTAGCATTGCTGACTTATCCATCAATTTGTCAAAAGTGGAAATTTTACCTAACCCTTTTGAACAAAATATCGTAATCCATTTTACCTTAACTAAGCAAACCCACTTACAGCTAGAAATCTTTACTGCTAACGGCCAATTGGTCTTTGAGCAATCAACTACTGGCTTGCCAGGAGAAAATACCTTGTCCCTTACCACATTAATTAATTACCCTAGCGGTGTTTATTTTTTGAAATTAAAAACTGAACGTGCGTTTGTTGTTAGGAAAATGGTTAAGGAGTAGCATGGTTTGAGATTTGAGAAAGGAGAAATAAAATAAGTCTCGCCCTACCTTGCTTCGAGCTTTCGGGATGGGCTTTATTTTTTACTAAAACTCACCTCCGAGAACAAGTAGATTTAATGACCCTGACATTTTTGGTACTGGTTTCGTCGAAAATAGAGATGAAGTAAGTACCTGCGAGCCAACGGGTACAATCAATTTTTTCCGTTGTTCCGATGTTTATTTTTTCGTAAATAATTTTCCCAAAAACATTATATACACGGATACCTTTCGCTGGTCTTTTTATTTCCAAAAAGAAAAAATCACAGGTCGGATTTGGATAAATTTGAATCTCATTTTCGGGACTTACTGTTGACGTGGAGGTAATCATTTCTAAATCCGTGAGATACCGAGGTAAGATTTGATAGTCCTCCGTAAAAGGTACATCCGCATCAAATTGGCTACCCAAGCCCGTCAGATTAAAGGAAAAATTTGGCATAGGTAAATCAAACAAATCCACATCATTATCTATTCGCAGTGTGAAGGTATCCTGACCATTGGATACCGCTACGTTGAAGCCGTTAGGGCTTGTGTTATCCCAATCGGTAGGGTCGAGGATAGTGAGGTTGTTGAGTCGGACCAGTTGTGATTCTGTAGATTCATCGAGAGCAGTTACTTCTTGCGGAATTGTAAGACTATTGTTATCGGACATTGTCCAAAGGGTGTCGGGGATGATTTCGGCTAGTCCGTTGAACTGAGCGATGCTGCCTTGAACCATGACTTCGTCGCCTTCCTGAACTGCGTAGCCAAAGTTCTGAGTATTTTCGTACACGGTGATTCCATCCCCCAAATCATCAATCAACACGAATTGTAATCCTCCGTTGGATGCGTTGAAATTAACACCGTGAACAATGCCACGTAGCGCACAAGTTTGGTTGAGCGAATCAAGGATACCATCATTGTTGGAGTTGGTCATTTCCCCAACCGACCGAAGGGGATAGGGCGCAAGCGGAACGAAGCATTGATTTTCAGTATTGGGATTCGCAAAAATTTCAAACCCTTCAATTACAATTCCAGTAGGAGAAATGGAGGCTTCCCAGTTGGCGGGATCGTTCATCGCCGAGTTGACATCACAAATAACTAAGGAAGCACCTTGTCCATCAGCTATCAATGACCAATCGGCGGTGTTGTCGTAATCCACGGCGGCGGCTACGTTTCCCCCAAAATTTCGGAGTTCAATCAATTCTCCCGAATTGGTCAAGCTGCCGCTGGTCCATTGTAGGGGCGAAAAGTCGTAGTAATTTTTAAAAGCAATCGAATCACTTGCAATGATGAGATACGCCGTAGGAGCAATAATAGTATCGGGAAATGTAAAATTGATCCCTGCGGAAAATGAATAATTCACTAGATTGACCGCCAAGGTATCGTTGTTGTAGATTTCGATAAATTCCGTAGAGTCCATTCCGACTTCTGGTGGGTTGTACATGATTTCGGAAATGACCAGCTTGGGCAGCGTGGCATCATCATCCTCGATGAACAGTTGGTAGATACTTTGCATGGGATTGACAATCGCCCCGTTCGTCGCATTGGTCAGTTCAAAAAAAAGCGTTTCGTTCATTTCTATATCAGTATCTTCTAAGATGTTCACAAAGATCGTCTGGGTATCTTTTTCCAAATTAGCAGGGAACGTGACTGTCCAAGGAAGCGGATCTTGCAGAGAAAAATCGGTGTCAATTACGGCGGTTGAATTGGGCAATAAGTCAAATGTTACCTCGGTCGTATTAGCATTTCCATTCTCAATAGCGATTTGTAATGCTATTGTTACATCATCTTCAATCACGTTCACGGAGTTTTCCAAAAAAGAAATTATCGGGCCAGTAGGACAATTCGACGCTGCGCTAGGATTCGCAATGACTTCAAGGTTATCAATAAAAATACCTGTGGGCGTACTAGCGGCTGCCCAATTTTCTGCTAAAGTATTATCCGAATCGGCGTCGCATAGTACTAGCGAAGCACCTAGCCCGTCGGCTGCTGCTGACCAAGGAGCGGTGTTTAGATAAGAAACTTCATCAATGAGGTCGCCCGCCGAATTTCTGATTTCAATAGTTTCGCCCGAGTTGCTCAGCGAACCACTTGTCCATTGGGTAGCTGCAATGCCAAACGCATTTTGAAAAGCCACGGAATCTTTAACCAAAATCAAATGAGTCAATGGGTCTAAGATTTGGTTGGAAAAATGGTGCTCAATACCCGCCGTGAACGAAATTTCCGAAAGATTGATCGCCGTATTTTCATTGTTATAAATTTCGAGAAATTCCAGAGAGTCCGCACCTGTCTCTGGCGGATTGTACATGATTTCGGTAATGACCACCGAAGATTGCGCATTCATTTTGGTATTTAAAAAAGCAAACATACTCAGAGTGAGGAGTAAAACAAGAGCGTAGTTCTTCATGTGAGCGGTGGTTGTATGGTTTTAATAAAAGAAGTATTTCCTTGGAATTTGGTTCAGGAAAGAAGAGAGCATAGGGTAGAGGGAGAGAATAAATTTTTCTATCTAATTAATCTACTGCTATTCCTTCTTCTCCCTTTCTTTCTCCAATCAACAGCTAAAATAAAGACCACTTTGCTGAAATTTTAATTTTGTTAATTTATATGTGAATAAATTTTATTTGAAATTTTACCCCAATTCTGGCAACCCAAGTTTCGTATGTAGTCATGAACATTGTTAAATCCCGAAGAGATGAAAAAATGATAGCTAATGTCAGCAGAATATCCAAGGTCAATAAAATAACCTCGAAGGGGTTTAACAACTTAGCACAGGGCATTAGCTGTACAAATTAAAAATTAAATATTCAGCAACTCTCTATTCTAAAGTGTGCCGTCCTGCTGGGACTTTAAGGACTTGTAAATAGATTGTTATTTTCTACCGAGATGCCGCACCTCTGGTGCTTTTTAGGCAGCACCAAACCCTCGGTGGTCTCGGCGGGACGACACCTCGGTAGAAAGTAACAGTCTATTTACAAATCGTCAAAGTCCCAGCGGGACGATACCTCGGTAGAAAATAAACATCCATTTACAAATCGTCAAAGTCCCAGCGGGACGACACCTCGGTAGAAAATAAACATCCATTTACAAATCATCAAAGTCCCAGCGGGACGACACCAGCCAGTAGGTAGAACAATTAGTTGACGTAGGCAAAGGTCAAATTGGGTATTGTCAAGTATTAAATTCTAATTTGTAGGGCTATCGCTCTATGTAACGATAAAAACCCTGAGTAAGCCCTGACAGGGCACTATAAAAAGTGCTGTATAAGAGGTTAGGGCTTTTGAACATCCTAACCCTTCGGGGTTTCGAAAAGAACGACACTTACGCTGGGGTGATCTATCATCTTGTCATCCCTTCGGGATTATTGAGTGTAATGATACTAAAGTCGTACACGTCTCAAATGATTAAAACATACCCGACCTTATCGGAATCAAACAATGTCGGGGCCTACTTGCGGAGATAAGAATTTAAGTTAAACCCTAAAATCTTACCACCCACCCAACCATTTTCATTTACCTTTGAGTCTATGTATTCAAGAGTACGAAGGGACTTTTGGACAAGTATTAATTTAGTCCCTAGCTGCAAAAAAACTTAAAACTCCTTTTTTAATCTATATGTTGAACCGACGAAAAGAATGTAACGAGCGGGAAATAGTAGCAGGATGTGTGCAAAACGAACGACAAGCACAGGAGATACTGTATCGAAAACATTTTGATACTATGATGCGGATGTGTATGCGATATACGCAAGATCGGGACAAGGCAATGGAGATTGTCAATATTGGATTCTTGAGGGTTTTCCAAAAGTTGCACACGTTTCAGTTCAAGGGTTCTTTGGAAGGTTGGATACGAAGATTGGTTTTTCATAGCCTTTCGGATTACTTCAGGAAAGATTCTAAATATTTGCAGTTTTTGGTTTTTGAAGAGCGTGACCAATCCTCGCAGGAAAAAGCACACGCCAATCTATACGCCGAAGATATTTTGAAAATGGTGGATACCTTACCCCCCGCTACGCAAGAAGTATTTCGACTGTACGCCATAGAAGGCTACACCCACGTAGAAATATCCAAAAATGTTGGGATCAGCGTGGGTACTTCCAAGTGGCATTTGTCCAATGCGCGAAAAATATTAAAAAAACTAATTGATCAAAGTAATTTAAAAAGATATGCAGGCTGACGAATACAATTATCAATCTGATGAGCAATTCACCGATCAGGCTTGGGGTGAAATGCACAAAATACTGAATAAAGAGATGCCCGTGCAAAAGAAGAAGCGACGGAGGCTTTTCTGGTTATTTTTCTTTCTAGGACTAGGAATTGCAGTTTCGGGATGGTGGTTCACGACGAATAACTCTTCAACACCATCTGATACCAACTCCACAAAATGGAGTGTTACCGCAATGCCAAGTGTGAAGGCAACTACCAGCGAAAATAAGGCAATTGTTACCGCTACCGAGCACGAAGCAACAGCTTCTTCCACTACCGAAAATAAAGTTAACCAAGCATCCGAAGTCAATAAAAATAGAACCTCTAAGGTAGCACTCCCCCTCATTCCGACGAACAACAATAATTCAACTCAGCTTCCTTCGACACCTACCGAGATCAAAACTACTTCGCCATCAAGTGCCATCGGGAAAGCAAAAGTTATTGCGCCCGTAGAGCAAAAAAGTACAAGCAACACCACCTCCAAGCCCTTGGCATCTGACCTTAACATCGAAAATATTGACGCACCGTTTTTTTTATTAATGGAAAAAAAAGACGCAATACTAGCAATAGATCAACCTACTACGAATACTGAACTCGATGAAGAAAAAATGGTAGAGCCACCTAAGGCAAATGATCGAAAAATCGAACTTGGATTGCATGCAGGTATATTGTTAGATTTTGTAAACCTAAATGAAGTGGGTGCGTTCGCAGGGTTGCATGTTCATTTTCCCATCCAACAAAAGTTTGGGATAAGAACAGGACTCGGAGTATCGGCATTACCTAAGGATTTGGATTATCGTTTTGTGGGAGAACAGGTAGCAGCCGTCAATGCTGACTTATCTCTGGCGGGAGGTACGCTCGAATCCATTCCTGTCCAATCCCGAACTGATTTTGTTTTGGAAACGATGTACAGAGTAGAATTACCTTTACTGGTCACTTATCAGCCACACCAAAAAATCCAAGTTCAGCTAGGTGGTGGAGTATCTTACCTCTTGGATGAAATCCTAACTTCTCAAGTCAACGAACTTTCTATTGATCCTACATTTGCTAGCAACAATTCGGGCGTGGGGCTGAATGTAGCCGATCTGAGTAGTGTCTCTAGAAATCAATATCAAGAGGAAGACTACTGGAATCGTTGGGACGTAAGTGCCATCGCTGGATTTACTTGGAAGCCCTTCCGTAGATGGCAAGTGGAATTACAATACCATCACGGATTTTTGGATATTTTAAAAACTAACTCTGATGGGGTTTTATCATCGGCAAGGGGAAGTCTCGGCAATTTTGAGGTTTATAACGATCCTCAATTTAACAGCCAAGTATCGTCAACATTAAACGGCGCAACGCAAAGAAATTACTTGAATCGCAACCGATCCCTAAGATTATCGGTAGGATTTAATTTTTAAATAAAAAGTAACTGCTTAGCACCATGCTTTGAGAACTTCGTGGGATAGCAAATACGTAAAGCAAAAGTTCTTAAAGCCAACAAACGCTCCATAATTTGGCTTTAAGAACACTTACATTCCCGCTTTCTCAGCCCACGAGGTTCTCAAAACATAGTGCTAAGTAGTTACAATAAAAAAATATTAGCTCGATTGGATAGTCTATCTCACGGGGTAATTTCAAAATTACTCCGTGAGTTTGCTACGCTAAAAAAATAGCGTAAGTAATTTTTGTAGGCGTACCAAACAAATCCAAAATGCTCTTACCTATTTGCAAAAATCCATCAGCAATTTCTTATGTAGAGATATGTCGTCCCTCTGGGACTCTTAAAATATGTAAATGGATTGTTGTAACCTACCCATATTTTGTCCCTCTGGGACTTTTTATATCT
>JBCCJE010000146.1:0-9163 GCA_039027925.1 Bacteroidota bacterium | reverse complement strand
TGGTGGAATCCTGCGGTGGAGGCTCAGGCGATTGATCGGACGCATCGGATCGGTCAGAAAAATCAAATCTTTGCGTACAAATTGATCTGTAAAAATTCTATCGAAGAAAAAATTCTTAAACTCCAAGCCAAAAAGAAAAAGCTAGCCTCGGATATTATTCGGACGGATGAAAATATTTTGAAGTCTCTGAGTAAGGATGACCTAATGGCATTGTTTGATTAGGAAAAATGATAATCAGCCAAAATCAAAAAATAATCTCCATTTTGGCTGGTTATCCATTCATTTTTAGCCAAAACCGATAAATAATCTTACTTTTGGCTAGAAATAAATTCCTTAACTCATGCAACTCATAGGCCGAGAAAAAGAAATAGCACAGCTAGACAAGGTATTTTCTAGCTCGAAGTCCGAGTTCGTCGCCTTGTACGGAAGAAGGCGAGTCGGGAAAACCTTCTTGGTGAGAGAATACTTCAACTACCAATTTGACTTTCAACTGACTGGACTAGCTAACGCAAATACCGCCCAACAACTAACCAACTTCCTTGCCGCCTACCGCCGACAATCCAACCTAATTGTAGAAAATAATCCTACCAACTGGTTCGATGCTTTCCAACTCCTGATAGATCATCTTGAAAATCTTCCCCGTGAAAAAAGGAAAGTAATTTTCTTTGATGAGCTTCCGTGGATGGATACAGCTAAGTCAGATTTTATGATGGCGCTGGAGCACTTTTGGAACAGTTGGGCTACTAACCGAAAAGACGTTTTGCTCATCACTTGTGGTTCGGCAGCGTCGTGGATGATTAACCACCTCATCGGTAACCACGGCGGCTTGCACAACAGGGTTACGGAACGGATCAAAGTTTATCCTTTCACACTTAGGGAAACAGAAGCCCTTTTGAAATCAAAAAATAACGTATTGGGCAGATACCAAATTTTACAACTATACATGGTGATGGGAGGGATTCCCTATTATTTGGATGCGGTAGCTTCGGACAAAAGTGCTTCCCAAAATATCGAAGCCCTGTGTTTCCAAAAGGGTGCACTGCTACAAACGGAATTTCAAAATCTTTATGCCTCTCTTTTTAAAAATGCCAACCGACACGAAACTATCATCGGGGCACTTGCCCAAAAAATAAAGGGACACACACGCAAAGAAATCATCAAAATGACAGGACTTCCCTCCGGCGGAACATTGACGCTAGCATTAGATGAACTGGAGGAAAGTGGCTTCATCACTTCTTATCATCATTTTGGAAAAAACAAAACGCAAAAGATCTATCGGCTATCTGATTTTTACAGTATGTTCTATTTTAAATTCATAAAAAACAGTCAGATTTTTCCAGATCGGATTTGGGAAAATGCTACCGATCATCCGTCCATCAGGGCCTGGTCAGGGTATGCTTTTGAGCAAGTTTGTCTAGCTCACATTGCTCAAATCAAAAAAGCACTCGGAATTGAAGGTGTGCTCAGCTATACCTCCTCTTGGAAAAGTAAGGCAAAAAATGATGGAGCGCAGATAGACATAGTGATAGATCGAAGAGATCAGGTCGTCAATATTTGTGAAGTCAAATTCTCCATTAATCCGTACATTATTACCAGCCAATACGCCAAGCAGCTAAGGAATAAAATAGGAACTTTTAAAAATGAAACTAAAACTAGGAAATCACTTTTCTTGACGATGCTCACTACTTTTGGCTTAGAACAAAATGAACACGCCAACTCGCTCGTTCAAAATGAATTAACCCTAGACGATTTATTCATATCGTGAAAAACAAATCTTCAAAAAAACTACTCATCGTCTCCTACTACCTCCCTCCTACCAAAACGGTGGCGGCGGTTCGTATTTTTAATTTTCACCACGAAGCAAAAAAACATTTTAAGGAGGTGTTCTCCCTCACTACTTCAAATCGTCAACTTTTTCCAAAAGATGATTATCCGTTCGATGATGAAAAAACTACGGAAGTGTGGACATGGGATTTGCGAAGATTATTAATCAAAAATAACAATACTTCTACGGGCATGTCTCAACAAGCAAAGTCAAGCCGATTTTCTCAATTCCTCAGTAAACTCAGCTACTCTTTTCCTTTTAATCTCTTTTTGGCCGACGGAGGAATCACTTACATTTTGGGTGGTTTTTTTGAGGGGAAGAAAATAATTCGAGCGCAAAATATTGACGTTATTTTCTCTTCCTATAAACCCTACGCAGATCACCTTATTTGTTTTTTACTAAAAAAATGGAATCCCAGATTGATCTGGATTGCTGACTTTAGAGACTTGCACGTTGATGAAATTCGGCAAAATGTTTTTTCCCCAAAAATTCAGAAATGGTTCAATCATAAAATTTTAAAAAAAGCCGATGTAGTAACTACCGTCTCGAAGGGATTGAAAAAAAACTTAGCTGAATTACACCCTAATGTTCAGGTTTTGAGAAATGCTATTTCGAGTTTTTCTAAGCCTACATCGGATGCAAAACTATTTTCTAAGTTTACCATCTCCTACACGGGTTCTATCTATGCTAACCTCCGGACTGCTGAACCGCTGTGCAAGGCAGTCAAGTCTCTGATTGAAAATCAACAAATTGATCCAGAAAAATTTCAACTAATCTACGCAGGCAACGAAGTAGCCATATGGCAAAAGTGGGTGAATGCTTACGACCTGAATGATGTCAGCATTGTCCACGAAAACCTCCCTCTACGTGAAGCTCAACAGATTCAAAGACAGAGTCACATCAATTTACTACTCAGCTGGGCAACCAAAAAACAGCAGGGTGTTCTTACTGCAAAATTTTACGAATATCTAGCTACCCATAACCCCATTCTACTCATCATCAAAGGAAGTCGAGACTATGAATTTGAAGCAATATTTAGAGAACTTCAAGCGGGGCTAGTGAGTTATGATGAGGCTGAGTCTGAGGATCAAACCAAAAATTTTGTCTTAGACTATTATCATGAATGGACTAAAAACAATACTATTACAAAATCTATTCGTCCTGAAAAACTAGCTAAATATAGATGGAATACACAAATACAAAGATTCTTGAATCAGGAGATTTTTAGATAGAAGCTAGGATACAAAACGGAAATTACTAACCTCCTCTACTCCTAAAAATAAACACCAAAAATGATAAAAATCTACCTACATTTGTCAAATGTACTCACATCAAATTTCCCTAAGTGATGCCTAAAAAAAATTACTTTTGCCACGAATCTGCTTACCTCGACGAAGGTTGCGAAATAGGCGAAGGCACTAAAATATGGCACTTTTGCCACGTGATGAAAAATGCAAAGATTGGAAAAAACTGTAGCCTTGGTCAAAATGTTTTTGTAGCATCAAAGGTTATACTAGGCGATCACGTAAAAGTGCAAAATAATGTGTCCATCTATGAAGGTGTCATTTGTGAGGATCATGTTTTTTTGGGCCCTTCGATGGTTTTTACCAATGTTTACAATCCTCGTAGCGGCGTGGCGCGCAAAGATGAATACCGTAAAACTATTGTTAAGGAAGGGGCATCCATTGGAGCTAATGCTACCATCATCTGTGGAAATAATATTGGTAGGTATGCATTTATAGGTGCCGGTGCAGTAGTCAAATCCGAGGTGCCCGACTTCGCTTTGGTGGTGGGCGTACCTGCTAGACAAATTGGTTGGATGAGTGCATTTGGAGAAAGGTTACATTTTGATAAAAACGGATTCGCAACGTGCTCAGGAAATAGAGAAAAATATCAACTTGTAAATAATAAAGTTACAAAAGTAGAGGAATGAAAAACTTCGCGCTGATCGGTGCATCGGGTTATATCGCACCAAGACACATGAAAGCTATCCAAGATACCAATCATAATTTGGTAGCAGCCTTGGATCCTTCGGACTCGGTAGGAATCATTGATAGTTATTTTCCTGATTCTGCCTTCTTTGTGGAATTTGAAAGATTCGATCGGCACTTAGAAAAACTAAAAAGAAAGGCAAAAGGCGTGGACTACGTGAGTATTTGTTCTCCCAATTACTTGCACGACGCGCACATCCGATTTGGATTACGACACGGTGCGGATGTGATTTGTGAAAAACCAATCGTACTGAATCCTTGGAATATTGATGGCCTCGAGGAAATTGAAAAGGAAACTGGTAAAAGTATTTATAACATTCTTCAACTAAGGCTACACCCAAGCGTCATCGAACTGAAGCAACAAGTAGAAGCCGCACCCAAGCATAAAATCTATGATGTTGACTTGACTTATCTCACCTCTAGGGGAAATTGGTACTACGCTAGTTGGAAGGGAGACTTAGAGAAGTCAGGAGGTATTGCTACCAATATCGGTATTCATTTTTTCGATATGCTCATCTGGATTTTTGGGGATGTAAAGAAAAGTACCGTACATATCCATACCCACGATAGAGCAGCAGGATTTCTAGAGTTAGAAACAGCTCGTATTAGATGGTTTCTGAGTATTGATTATGATATGATCCCCGAGCATATTAAAGAAAAGGGGCTTCGGACTTACCGTTCACTAAAGATTGAAAGTCAGGAGTTTGAATTTAGTGGCGGTTTCACAGAACTACATACCAGAAGTTATGAGCATATCTTAGTAGGTAATGGATTTAGAATTGGTGCAGCTAGGAGAGCCATAGAAATAGTGCACGATATTCGCCACCAACCGACAGCAGGATTGAAAGGAACATATCATCCTTTCTCCAAATTTCCTTTGAAAAAACACCCATTCAATAGATCATAGCAAGATTTGATCTGACACCGCTTTTAGAACCTTTGAGTGTTTTACTATTTTTTGTAAGAGATCAGGAAATAATAAATTTAATTCAATAAAATTGAAAATCGCTACGATAAGTCTGTACGGTTTACTTAGCCTAGCCATGCTGCTCATTCCAGCCTTATTTCCCCTATCCTTCACAGAAAATTTGTATTCGGTTTATGTATATCGCTTGATGGCTATGTGCGGCTTGCTTTTATTTGGGTATGTGCTTTTTAAATTCATCAAGCAACGATTTCGTTATTGGATACTTGCTCTTGGTGTTTTCGAGCTATTTATTTTTACATGCTTCTCGTGTATAAAGCAGGGTATTAACTTTCCCGAAAAATTAATATTACAGTTCCAGTACCTCAACCTTTATCGCAATACTAATTCTGTTCAATTTGACCCAGAGTTATCACAGTACGATCCAGAACTATTCTATACCTTAAAGCCTGGAAGCCATACTTTTTCAAATCTTGAATTCAGTACCAACTTTTCTGTCAATAGCCTTGGTGTGCGTGACGATCATAACTCCATCAAAAATCCTAAAATCATTTGTTTAGGAGACTCCTATACTATGGGGTGGGGAGTGGAGCACCATGAAACTTTCACGCAACGGCTAGAGAAAAAAACCAATGTGAAGGTGCTCAATGCAGGGGTATCTTCTTACGGTACGGCTAGAGAAAAGATATTATTGGATAGACTTCAGATTGACTCGTGCAAGTTGTTGATAATCCAATTTTGCGATAATGATTTGATAGAGAATCGCAGTTTTGTAGAAAATAATTTTAAACTAGAAACATCTCAAAAGGAGATTTACAAGAGCAGTCAAAATATCAATAAATTGAGAAGCGAATACTACCCTTTCAAATGGAGTTTCGAGGTATTCGCAAAAATTATTCGATCTGTAACTGGCATCACCAAAAAACGAGCACTAGCCAACGTTCAGGTTCCTATTGATGCTATTTGGTTAAGTGACCTGTCAAAAATTATTGACCAAATTCAAGAAAGTTTTACTGGGAAAATCATTCTATTCCACCTAGAAGCCTTCGCAAAAGAAGATAACTATTTTCCAAAAATTCAATCCTTTTTCGAAAAATATCCAAAAGAAAACCTTTATTTATTTGACGCTTGGAGTCACTTGGAGCGGGAGGATTATTTCTATATTGATGGTCATCTTAAGGCAGGCGGACATCAAAAAATAGCTGATGGTATTTCGATGATGATTGAAGAAAAAAAATTACTTGGAGATTAACTGGTTCTTTCATTCTTCATCAATACTCACTCCAAATGATCTTTTCATTAAAGTTGAGAGCACAATAATTAGTAAAAGTTCATACGAGATAAAAAACCGATCTTGAAAAGAAGGAAAAAGAATTAATCTTACGCCTATTGCTAATAAAATAATCAGTAAAATTTTTATTTCCTGCTCAACCAGATATTTACGTAAAGGAGATAAAATTATTCCAAACACTAATATTAACTGAAAGTGAGAATATCGAAAGGCATTCATTGAAAAAACAACTTCGGAGATGTATTGGCTAACAGAAAAAGTATGACTGAATTTTCCTACCCAATTGGTATCATTACCCACCCAATGAGGAATAGCTAAAAATAAAGAAAGACCAATGACTATTAAAATCACTCCGTACAACTTATCAACCCGACTATTACTTATTTTACCAGTCTCACCCCTGTTGTAGTTAATAAATAGTGCATGAAATTTATCGAAAAATAATAGCACTACCCCTATTAAAACCATCAATACAAAATTATCAATTCGAGCTAATGTAGCCAACATCAAAAAAATGGACATATCCAATTTTCTATTAATGAAATAAAAATAAACCGCTAGTAATATTAAGAAATTGGATAAGGCATCAGGGGTAAAATCTCTAAGCAAATCTGCGATAGGAGCTAGTCCCATCACTAACATGACTACAACTATCCCACTTATACGGGAAAAGGACGCTCTTATCCAATGATAAAATAAGATACCTATTCCTATGTAACTAATCACCGAAATACAGAATAAAGAAGAAATTAAGGATAAGTTGCATTTTTTGTGTATCCAGTAACCTATGTAATTATACAAAGGTTTTACACGGTAAAAACTAAGGTGATGGAAAAAAAAATCAGAACTCTCATAACATTTTCTTCGGAGTGCTCTTCCTCCATCTAACAAAGTTTCATAAGTATCAGGAGATAATTCTGATTTTAATTCTGAGTAAACTTCTCTGTGTAATTCTTCGGCATTTTTACCATCTAACTCTAACATTACCCCCATGTAACAAACCATGTCAAAGTCATACAGCGGATCACTTGAAATTATTTTTGCGACCAAACATAAGCTACCCAATATTAAAATATAAAGAGCATGCGGTATATATTTTTTCAAAGTCTGACATTTTAAGAAGGATCAATTTTTTTGAAACACAATATACGTTGACATTACTAAAAATATTCTAATACCAAATTTGATTCTTACCGTTGATGCAACTCTTTGGTTCAGTTTACTGCTACAAAAGATAGATGGTGTAGATCGGATCATCCATTCAGAAGGAAACGTCTTGTAAATATTGAAAGTGCTAGCGTAGAATCACCATCTTCCCAAATCCGTTTTTGAAGAATTGATCAGATTGAGTACTTCGGTGTTCAAATGATTCATCATTCGATTTTCTAGTCACTACCCGATAAAGATAAACACCATTGGCAAGTAGCTGCCCGTATTCGTCGGTGCCGTCCCAAGCAAAATCGGTAATGTTATTTCCTACGTGTATGGTTCCCAGTTCTTCTTGCATGATTTCCCTTACTATTTTACCCGAAATAGTTAATATTTGAATCTTCATATTTTCTGGGATTTCACTTCCTGTAATTGTAAAGACAAACCTAGTAGATGTAGAAAACGGATTAGGATAGTTCAGTACGTTGGTTATCGAGGATTTATTAATCACCTCAAATCCTATTTTGTAATCCAAGTTTCCAGATTGATTACCTGATCTATCCGTAGCTTGAACAACTAAGTAATATTGACCATCATCAAGTAGCTCGGGTTGGAACAAAAACTGCGACCTGTTTTTACCTGAATTGGTATTGGCAGGCGTAAAAGATAAGGTATCTCCATCCACAAAAATTTGTCTAAGATCAGGGTAATTAGGGGACTTTAAAAATACTTTTACCAACGACGGATCATCGAGTGCCAAAAACTCGTTCTCATCTTTTAACGTAATTAATATGGATGGTCGAGAGGACACTAAATCACCATCCATGATATGTACTCCATCAAAGGTAACGTCAAGAATTGGATTCCTTTTATCTGTCTCTACGTAAAAATCTATAAACCCAACATTATTAAAAAATAACTCCTCTGGTTGGTCTTCATCCGGATTCACCTCTATTTGTAATCTATTGCTTCCTACCAAATTAAATGTACTACTACTAAAATTCGCAGTAAGGGTATCTCCCTCTACAAGAGGTTGGTATCGCTCTTCAACCTGCGTTGGACTACCATTCTGATCTAAATCAATAATCGAATACCTCACCAACAAGCTATCCATATCATACCTGCCGATATTCTCTACCAATATTTCAAGGTCTAGATTTTCGCCCTGCGCCAAAGTATCACTAGAGAACGAGAAAAAGCTTGCAGGATTCAACGCAGCCTCGGGCAGACCTTCGAAGAAAACTCTCCAATGATCTAGCTGGATGGTAGTCTTCTGAATAGTATCTCTTGAGTTAAATCGCAAACGCAGATAAGGAAACTCGCTAGCACTTATTTGTGAGAGCGTCGTATCCAATGCTGTAATTTGTTCAAGTAGTAGGGAGTCTGCGCCCGCTGCATCAATGCCAATGACATCAACCGAATAATCATCAGTAGCGATATTATCCAGAGAGCTAATTTCCCAATGTAGCGATTCCCATTTTTTGGCTGGTCCTATTCGCTCTGTTTCAAAAAAACCTTCATCCCAGCTCCCTGCGATAGTTGTTGAAAAATCAACCACCTCATCCAGCGCATCTACTAATTTTTCATTGATTACCCCGCCTCCCTTCTTGTAAAATATAACGTAAGGACGAGAACCTGATTCCAGGTTTCTAACCTGAGTAGCCCCTTGATGCTCTAACACTGAAAAAATATTCGTACCTAAAGTAATAGAGTCCGCAGCCCAGTCTTCAGGTTTGAAGCTATAGCCAGTTTTCATCAATGTGAAAAAAGCAATATAATTTCCATCTGGTATTTCATTTTCCAAAAGGTTAATTACTCGCTCTCGCTGTGTTGTATTTTCAACTTCAAAAGGAAACCATTGTAAATTTTGTGGGAAATAGGTAGTAGAACCATAAAGGCTCTGTTTGTCTGGTGTATTTATCCACGGCTCAATATTTACACTATCAAAAACGGCAACGGCACACCAGACGCTGCCGTTGCCG
>JBCCJE010000145.1:0-9180 GCA_039027925.1 Bacteroidota bacterium | reverse complement strand
GTATTTTTTCTTAAAAAATAACCTATTTAGGGTAGAGTAGATATAGCTATTTTTTGTCACAGAAAAAAGGCGTTTTGGAGTTTTGAAGAGAAACCTGATATTTCACAGTAGTTTCAGAGTTTGGAAAAGACAGTTGATGCGGGTACTTGTTAGTTTCTTTCTCCGAAGACCCAATCCCAAGAAATCAGGAAAGAAACTTATCGAGCTATCTTCAAAGATTCAAATATCCAAGTAGTAGGAAAAAATGATTACATTTGATAGTATAACCAATTTTTACAATTTTATGAATTCAGAAAAAGAAACACCTCAACCAGACAATACGTCATCCGAAAGTTCAGAAAAGAATACGCCCGAAGCTGAGAAAAATTTTATCAGCAAAGGCATTGACGATGCCAAAGATTCCATTAGCAAGAGCTACGAGAGCACTAAAGGATCTATCAGCAAAGAAATATCGGAAACTAAAGAGTCCATTAGTAAAACCGTAGATAGCGGGATAAAAAAGACAAAATGGTTTTTGCGTAAGGTTGTCATCTACTCATTTGTTGCGGCGATCATCGCCTTGGCGGGATACATGTTGTGGGCTAACTGGACATACAGCGAAGGTACTCGCACGGGCTACATGATGAAAATCTCCAAGAAAGGTTACATTTTTAAAACTTACGAAGGCCAGTTAAACTTAGGTGGCTTGCAGGAGGATAACTCTAGTGTTTTGGGTAATATATGGAGTTTTTCTTTAGATGAAAATTATCTTTCAAAAAAACTGGAAGAAATGGAAGGTAAAAAAGTCCAGTTGCGCTACAGAGAAATTAACAAAGCTATGCCTTGGCAAGGGGAGACAAATTATTATGTGTATGACGTGATTGAAAAATAGGGAATATATCTTTGTTTGTTAGGATATTAATTTTTCGTTGTAAAACTATATTTCAGAACTCAGATTGGTGTTACAATTTTAGCAAATAAAAACATCCCATATTTTCCAAAAGAAAATACGGGATGATTCGAAGTTATTTATTCTTTATAATTACGACTATGAAATTTCCGCTGTGATTAATACTGTCCTTGCTTATTGCCAGAGAAAGTAGATTTTCTTTTTCCGTTAGCACAGTTAGGTGCGGTCATTTCCACTTCATCTTTTGCAATTCTAAACTCTACTCTTCGGTTCACGGAGTTAGCGTTTTCCGTAGGAACTAAGGTTGTCGCTTCTCCACCGTAAGTCAGTATGAATCTGCTTCTATCAATCTCGTATCGCTCTACTAGGTAGTCAATTGCAGTATTGGCTCTTTTGTAAGAAAGACCGTCGTTGTAGCATTGGTTAGCAGATTTGTCGGTGTGTCCTTCTGCTACAACTTTAAGATCTGGATTCTGTAACATTACAACTGCAATGTGGCGCAACTTACCGTAAGCCTCATCCGTTAAGGTGTGTTTATTCAAGTCGAAGTGAATCATTGGTAAGAACCAATCAGCAGATGAGATATTCGTCTCTAGTGCAGACTTGATTCCCTCGGCGATTTTAGCATCTACGTAGGCGTTCATATCTTCTTTCGTCACGTAGTTTGGAGTAGGTACTGCGGCTACCCCGTCGGCATCTACATTGGCAATGTAACTAGCCGGAGTGTGCGGCTCTTTATCTTGGCAATCCACGATCCCATCTCTATCGCTATCCAAAATAACACCACTAGCATCTACTGGACAAGGTGTTCCATCGGCCGTAGCCATCGTATTTTTCTCTTGATCCAAAATATCAATTACGCCGTCACCGTCCGTATCTGTCATATCCAATTTCGCATTTGCTTTTATATCAGCTACATCTTCAACAATTAAGTCGAGAGGACTTACCCACCATAGTGGTTCAGATTTTTTAGTGCTGCTTCCGAGGTTGAAGTTTAAGCTAACGCTAGTGAAGTTAGCAAGATCTCTGGATTGTGTCAGATCAAGAGAACTTCGGTGTCTGTGACCATCTAACAGATCTCCTTCGTTGCCGAAAGTAACTGTTGCTTGGTGCTCCAATCCAATATTGAATCTCTCGTTGATTCTGAATGCTACCCCTCCTCCGACTGACGCTTGAGCGTTGTACTGCCGTCCATTTTTGCTTCTTCTACCTACGGCTTGTTCGGCTCTAGTTTCATAATCTCCATCAAGGATTTCTTTGACCTCTGCCTTTGCTTGTTTAGTAATATTGTTGGATCTCACCACATTATTGAAGTTATGTGGGTTGCCGTTATCGTCAACTGCATCGTAGAAAGTCTTGAAAGTGTTGATTCCTGGTCCTCCTAGCAAGTACCAGTTCAGCTTTCGAGTTTGATTTTTAAAACCAAAGCTATTCAAGCTCCACACACCGAGTACGTTGGTTGACCAGTAGTTGGTTTTGTGATTGTAGAACCAAGTGTTGTCACTAAATCCTAGGTCACTTAATACAGGATTTGCGGCACCGTTACCATTAACTCGTGGCTCTAGTCCGTAGGCTTGACCGTACATTACGTCTAGTCGTACCGACCAAGCGTAATCAAGTGCTCTTCTTACGTGGATACCTGCGCCAAATCCGGGTCGAGGCTGTACGTCACCCGCAATGAAAAAACCACCAAGGTTGACGCCCACCTCCCACATGTGATCGGGTGTAGCGTTGAATTTTAATTTTGCTTTAGAGTTGTCTTCTTGTGCGGAAAGATTTGAAAATAGAAAAAGACAGAAAATACAGGTTAGAATGGTTTGAATTTTACGTGTCATGGGATTGTTTTTAGATGAATTTAAAAATATAGGTTTTGATTAAAATTTATTTTTACTGAAAATGAAGGAGGGAAAATGATGGGGAGATAAAAGAGGAGAATTTGTTCAGTAGCCTTTGTTTTTAAATTCGAATGCAAATTATTGCGCTTTTCAATTAAAATCTTACCCCAAAACTGGTAAAGTTGATATAGTAATATTTGAATACACATTTATAGCTGACAATTAAAGCTTTAGACTTAGGCAAAAAACGTAATAATTATTTTTCCCTAGAAACTTCTTAAATGGTGAGTTGATGAGCGCCGAAAAATAAAACTACGAGGTAATTTTTGAATAAAGCATTTTTCTAAAGTAAAAAACCTATGCCGATTAAATGCACAAATTACTAGAAAATAAATCATAAAATACTCATAACCAACAACTTATAAAATAAAACTAAATAGTCTTGATGTACAAACCACCATTTGTGTCTTTTTCTTCTTTCCGAAAAAGTACCAATTTTAGAATCATACAAATCATATTGAGCTGCTTTATCCATTTTTAAAAACTTAAAACACTTACTAATGAAAGCTTCTACCAAACTTGAATTTTTGAGTCAGTTCCCTCTTTTTGATGTGCTTTCAGAGGACGAATTAAACTACCTTCATAACGCCACAGAAATCAAATCCTATCAGAAATACGATCAAATCTACGTGGACGGAGATCACTCCGATACCATTTTTTTCTTGACTAAAGGGGTCGTCAAACTTGCCTCCCACGGTGACGATGGTCGAGAAGTCATCAAAGCTATTCTGCATCCTCACACCATGTTTGGAGAGCTAGGTATTTTAGGAGAAGAGCGGAGACAAGGCTTTGCGGAAATCATGAACGAACCCGCCGAATGTCTGTTGCTAAGAGTAAAAGACTCTCAGTACTTGATGGGGAAAAATCACCAACTGTGTTTTAACGTAATTAATATGGTTGGAAAAAAATTAAGAAAAACGGAGCAACGATTGGAGTCACTTATCTTCAAAGATGCCCGAGCGCGCATCATTGATTTCTTAAAAGATAGCGTAGAAAAGCGAGGCAGAAAAGTGGGGTTCGAAATGTTACTAAAACATTCCTTGACGCAGCAGGACATCGCCAATATTACGGGGACTTCCCGACAGACCGTCACCTCTGTGCTGAATGATCTTAGAAAATCTGATTTGATTTATTTTAATCGAAGAAGTATTCTGATCAGGGATATGCAGAAACTTGCGTAGGAAAAATCAATTATCATTTTTTTTGTAAAAGATATGTTACGCCTGAACTTAATCAAAGATGAAGTTCACTCTCGGAAAAGAGCTACCCAGGATATGAGATAGCTCTTTTCTTTTTCGTATGTCATATCAGTTGGAAAGCATCTTGATCTGCCAAGAAGTTGAGCTTCGTCCTGAAATGTCGCTGTTTTTCATAATCTAACGTAGCCGTAAAAATAGCTTCTTGCTCGACGGCGCTATAAATAGTTTTCCCCGAATAATCAATCACAGAGGATGCCCCCGAGTAATTGAGTTTGTTGTTATCTTCGCCTACCCTATTGACACCTATAGTGTAGGCTTGGTTTTCGATAGCTCGCCCAGCCAGAAGTGTTTGCCAAGCATTGGTCCTAGGAGTCGGCCAACTCGCTATATAAATAAGTAAATCATAACCAACATTATTTCTTGACCAAACCGGGAATCTCAGATCGTAACAAATCAATGGACAAATTTTCCAACCCTTCCATTCCACTACCAGACGTTCTGTTCCCGCTTGGTAATACTCATTTTCTTTTGCTAGGGTGAAAAGATGTTTTTTATCATACGAATAATATTTCCCATCGGGCTGCATCCACACTAAGCGATTAAAATATGCTCCATTTTCCTCAGCTACAAAACTTCCCGTCACGACGGCAGCGGCGGCCTTAGCTTGATGCGCCAACCATTCCATAGTTTTTCCATTCATCTTTTCCGCTACCGAAGCGGGATTCATACTGAATCCGGTCGTAAACATTTCGGGCAAAATGATTATATCCGTTTGATTGGCCAACAGAGTTATTCTTTGAGCAAAGTTAGATAGGTTTTCGTCTATCCGTTCCCAAATAATATCAGATTGGACTAGAGTGACTCGGAGCTTATTCATTTTATTTTTTTGGTAAAAAAAAGAAAGATTTATAATCTTGGCATTCCTTCGGGATCATCGAGGGCTAAATTTATAGATTTTTTTTTCACATTTGAGGAACTTTTTTTTAGAAAGCGGTGTAGGTATTAAAAAATTTCGCCATTTAAACGTTTTTTTTATAAAAGTCAAGTTATTTTTTGGGAAAAAGCAACTAACTTAGCTACAAAACGTATCTATTATACATAAGCGGAACTCTTTTTGTTAATATTCGGAAAGAAAATAAGAACTTGAACAATAATTAATCTTATAACATAACCTATAAAATCGACCAAGAAAATGCGTCAATTAAAAATTACTAACAAAATTACAGCGAGAGAAAGTCTAGCTTTAGACAAGTACCTCAATGACATCGGCAAAATTGATATGCTCAACGCCGAGGAAGAAGCGGAACTCGCCCGAAGAATTAGAGCCGGCGACGAAGCTGCGCTAGAAAGACTCACCAAAGCAAATCTCCGATTTGTGGTTTCCGTAGCCAAACAGTACCAAAATCAAGGACTTTCGTTAAGTGACTTAATCAACGAAGGCAACGTTGGCTTGATGAAAGCGGGCAAAAGATTTGACGAAACCAAGGGATTCAAATTTATTTCTTACGCCGTTTGGTGGATTCGGCAGTCAATCCTTCAATCTATTGTGGAGTACTCTAGAATTGTTCGATTGCCACTTAACAAAGTAGGCTCTTATAACAAAGTCAACGAGGCTTATCTTTCCTTTATTCAAGAATTTGAAAGAGAACCAACGCACGAAGAGTTAGCAGAACTTTTGGATATGAAACCCAAAGAAATAGCTAATATGCTCAAAGGCAACGGTCGGCACCTTTCTTTCGATGCACCACTAGGAACTGAAGAAGGAGATTCTACTATGCTAGATGTGGTATCTGCTAATGATCCCGATTCGAGTCCCGATAGCCAATTGATGGACCAATCCTTAAAAGATGAAGTACAACAAGGGTTGAGCATCCTTTCACCACGCGAGGTGGAAGTCCTTTCCTCCTATTATGGCTTGAATGGGTATAAGTCTTTGACACTCGAAGAAATTGGCGAGCTATACGGATTGACGCGAGAGCGCGTACGACAAATTAAAGAGCGAGCCATTCGGAGACTTCGCAAATCGTACAACAGAAATAATCTCAAATCTTACCTCGGATAGTTTATTCGTAGAAGATTTTTTCAAATAATTAGAAAATCCATCTCGTTGGTCGGGATGGATTTTTTTTTGAGATAATGATATGTTTTGCCACGAAGTCACCGAGACACAAAGTATTTTTTAAAAAAGGTCTTTGTACTACACACTTGTAAAAGTTTGCTAAAAAACAAAGTTTTGGATTCACCGTATTTTCGACAATTATTAATTATTCATTTTTAATTCTTAACTGCAGCTCTGCTGCTATATGACTTCGTGACCTCATGGCATTTCAAAATACCTTTTGCCACAAAGTCACCAAGACACAAAGTATTTTTTTTAAGAAAGGTCTTTGTGACTTGGTGGCATCTCAAATTATCTTTTCACAAAAACCTTCTTAGCTACCACTCCTTCTTGCGAAGTGATTTTTAAGAGGTACATTCCAGTTTGCAATTTGCTTAAATCCAATTCGACTAGTTCATCATTCGAACTAAGTTGATCTCGTAACAATACTTTTCCATCCAGAGCGTACAATTCAAAATAATCACCGACGGCAACCTGAAAATCCAACTGAACAAATAATTGAGCAGTAGTAGGATTAGGAAAAATGGAAACCTTTTTTCCTAAATCAAAATTTCGGACACTCGTGGTAAGTTCGATCAGGAGAGAAGCAACGCATCCATTGGCATCCGTGACCACCACTTCGTAATTGCCAGAAGGAAGCCCGCTGGGATCTTCGTCGTTAGAAATCTCAGATCCATTTACCAAAGACCATTCAAAAACGTAGGGCGCAACCCCAGAGGTCACGGTAATAAAAAATGCTCCATTTGCATTGTTATTAGTTGCTTCGACGATACTGTCCAACTGTACTTCCACCTGCGGTAAAATCGAGAAATCTATATCAAAAGAACAACTTCCTGTATTGCCACTGCCGTCGGTATAATCGTAAGTCGTAGTCGTGACGCCTTCGGTCAACTGTGCGCCAGGTAGGATTCCCACAACTAGATTAGCTGGCCCGACGGGACAATTATCCATCACCAGAGGAATGGTGTAATCGGCTATCACCATCGAATCGCAGCTCTCAAGTAAAATATCGTTGGGGCAAACTAGCGTCGGACCAATGGTGTCCACCAGCGTAATCGTGATCGTGTCCAGCGAAATATTTCCACTATTATCGGCGGTAGTCAGCGTCACAGTATTTTCCCCTACATTAAAACAATTGTACTGCGTGGTGCTGAGCGTCGTCGTATCTATTCCGCAATTATCGCTACTGCTGATGACTACCTGATCGGTACTCAACGCAGCCAAACCAATGGAATCCAGATAAATCGTAACGTCTTGTACTTCCACTTCGGGGAAGGTATTATCTTCCACAAAAACGATAGCAGTAGCCGACCCCGTTTCGCCTTGCTCGTCAACCACCGTGAGCGTAACTACGTTGACCCCTACCTGACTACAATCGAGCTGGGGAAAATTCACATACATCGAATCAATTCCACAATCGTCCGAACTACCATTATCAATCAGCGCAGGATCAACGGTCGCCATCCCCGAACTATCAAGACTAACCGTAAGGTTTTGGGTAAAGGCAACTGGTGCCTCGTTAACACCCGCGGTCACTTCCACAAAGAACTGCTGAATACAATTATTCGCATCTGTGATATTTACGGGATATGCTCCTGTTGCTAAGTTTGTAATCGTATCATTAGTTGATCCATTGAACCACTCGAAAGTGTAGGGTGGCATTCCACCAGTCGGATCAATCACGATCATACCATTATTCGCTCCGCAGGAAGTAGGTGTGACGGTAGCATTAACTTCAAAAGCTGTGGGTGCGGGAAGCTCAATGACCTCCGTCAACGAACAATTAAACAAATCATTAATCACTACGGTATAAGTTCCCGCCGATAGATTGCTAATCAAGGAATCGGTTTGTCCAGTACTCCAACTGTAGGTGTAAGGTGCTACCCCACCCGTGGGCATCACACTCGCTGATCCATCATTTCCATTGGGACAAGAGACGGGGGTGAACAAGGGATTAGCTTCCAGAATCGTACTATTCAAATTGATCGTAATGGTATCCACCACACTACATTGGTTGAAGTCAGTTACCGTGACGGTGTAAGTGCCAGGCGTGAGGTTTTGAATTTGGGCAGTTGTCTCGCCGTTGCTCCAAGCGTAAGCAAATGGAATCGTTCCTCCCGAAACCGTGACGTTGGCCGTACCGTCGTCCGATCCGTTGCATACCGACGATCCAAAAATAAACGTTTCCAACTCGGCGGGAGCTAACACATTCACCTCCCCCGTCCCCGTGCAGCCCACGGCATCCGTGATAGTCACGGTGTATAATCCAGCGGCTAGCGAATCCACAAAAGTTGTAGTATCTCCGTTGCTCCACAGATAGTTATAGCCCGGATTCCCTCCAAACGCATTGGCGAGAATCGCTCCGTCACTTTCGCCAAAACAAGTAACATTCGATAGTCCCTGTACATTGATATTGATGGGAAAAGGAGTGTCCACATTGGTTTGACTAATACTCGTACAACCTGCCATGTCCGTTACTGTCACGGTATAAGTTCCTTCGGCTAATCCTGTGAGATTTTGGGTGGTATCTCCATTTGACCATTGATAAGTGTAGGCAGGGCTTCCTCCCCAAACATCCAAATCAATAGCGCCATCAGCCACGTCGGCACAAGAAGTAGAAACGGGCAGTGGATTGGAATTTAAAGGGATAGGTTGATTCAAAAAAGCAGAATTGGTAGCGGTACATCCGTTCTGATCTGTCACCGTTACTGCGTACGTTCCCGTGGATAAATCTTCGACCGAAGCAGTCGTATCTCCCGTTGACCACAAAAACTGATAGGGAAGTGCACCTCCCGTAATCATTGCCTGTGCACTCCCACTCGTGCCGCCCGTACAACCCACCGTAAAATTGATATCCACATTGAGGTTCGATGGACTTGTCTCTTCCGTGATGCTCCCATTTAATGATGGAGGGGATAAATACGGGCGTATGTTTTCGGGAGTAATCCGGACTGTATCCACTAATTTTTTTGTAGAAAAACCGAGTACTGGGCTTAAAATCAGCACCAATAAAAAGATGAAATATCGTTTACTTTTGAACTTCATGGCTGCAAACAGATTAATATTTTTTTAAAAAAT
>JBCCJE010000144.1:0-9257 GCA_039027925.1 Bacteroidota bacterium | reverse complement strand
CAAAAGTGTGATGCGCAAGGTGACGGGTATCTTTGTCAACATAGACCCGATAGGGGTACTAGAAAGTTACGTAGATGACCTAAAGGATAACCTCAGAAAAATGAGCCAACAAATAGGTGGACTCAAAGGGCAAATGCGAAAACTTCAAACTATCATGCAAACCAACGAAAAAGAGATTGGTAACAATTTGAAGTTAGCGAGTTTGGCAAAAGAAAGAGGCAAAGAAAAGCAGATGATTTTGTCCAGCCGTAAGGCAGCTCGGTTACAAGAGGTGAATAAGAAATATGCGGCGCTGTACAGCAAGATGGAAGTTTTGTATCGTATCCTGACTAAGATGTACCAAAATTCTGAAATTCTCCTAGAAGACACTAAGGATAATGTAGCCCTCAAAAAACAAGAACGCAAAGCTATCCGAGCTTCTCATTCCGCTATGAAATCCGCCATGAGCGTCATCTCTGGCGATCCCGATAAGCGGGCGATGTTTGATATGGCGATGGAGAAGGTAGCCGATGATGTGGCGAGTAAGGTAGGGGAGATGGAACGCTTCATGGAGATGTCTTCCAACTTTATGGACTCCGTAGATTTACAAAATGGTGTTTTCGAAGAGGAGGGCATGAAGATGCTAGAGGAATACGAAAAACGCAGTAACCTACTGCTGATGGGAGATGGAAGCAGTTCGCAAACTTTGGATTTGAATAGCCAAAGAGCTGAACCAGAAGAACGCCAAAGTTCGCAATCTTCCGCTAACAATTATGATAACTTATTCGAATAACTGTTAAAATTGAAAATTAATTATAACGTGCTACTCATGTTAATTTTTAATTTTCCCCCGAGGTTTCGGGATAAACATTTTTAATTTTCCATTTTGAATTTTCAATCAATGTCTTTTCTTCACTTTTTCGTTCGGGACTTTATTCAAACTGTAAAAACTTACCGTGAGGTTTTTCAATTTATCATAAAAAATAAGTTGTGGAAAGGCTTTGCGGAGTACAGTTGGGTATCCAATTTTATGCTACTGATCGGAGCGATTATCAGTCTGCGCTTTGGTGGTATCATCGGCAATTGGGTAGATCAGACAGCGGTGCAAGGGATGTCAATGGCGTCCGTGAGTAATTTGTTTGTGGAGACCTTCCACGAAGGTCAAGAACTCTTTATGATGAGTGGCTTTAAGTACGTTATTTTGATTTTACTGGAAGTTGTTATTTTTCATTTCGCTAGAAAAACGTTGGAAGTGCTTTCGAGAGAAGTAGCCCAAGCTACGCTGAAAGATTTTATGGCGGCGCAGGTGAGAATGTTTAAAGTAGTGATTTTTTCTTACGCTATGGAGACAATGTTTTCCATCATTGCAAAAATGTTACTCTCTACCGTTGGTCTTGATGTCTTGGAGGTAGTCGCTGTCTTTTTGATTCAAAGTTTTTTCTTGGGCTTTGCGGTAGTGGATAACTATAATGAGATATTTGAGATGTCCATCAAAAACAGTTTCAAGTTTACACGCCAATACGCAGGGGTAGCGATCGGGGTAGGCGTGGTCATTTACGTACTGATGTTGGTTCCAGTTATTGGGGCAGTACTGGCGCCGCTGTTGGGAGCGGTTACCGCCACGATGGTGATGTACGAACTGAATAAAGAAGATGATTCGATGGAGGATTTTTTGGTAGCAGTAGAATGAAACCTTATCGAACCATTCCAGAACACCAACTAGTTTGTTCACTTTATTTACCTTTCATTCTTTAGCTACGCCGCTAAATCAGCAGAAAAATGTCAAAAGAAGATATCCTGTACGAAGAACTATTACCGTACGATGTAGCACACCTGGTACTGAGTGACTATCTGCGTTATTATCATCAGTTCAAGCGAATCACCAAGCGAGCCAAGTTAAGATTTGAGGAAAGAAATTGGCACGGGATACAAGACGATAGCCGAGAGAGGATCAATCTGTACCGAGATGCAGTTGGAGAAACCAAAGATAAAATCAAGCATTTCTTGGCGGAACGTATCCTAGATAACACCTTTTGGCAAAAGGTAAAACGATATTACTCCGAGGACATCGTCAACTTTAATACTCGCAATATTGCTGAGACGTTTTATAATTCTGTATTCCGACATTTTCATTCAGGATTAGGTGCGGACGAAAAATTGATGTTTGTCAGGAGTACGGGGACCTACCGAGAGTTTCGATCAACAGTTCCTATTTTTCATACTTTTTATCTGCTCCCTTCGATGGAAATTATCATTCAGCAGATATTCCATTCGTTTAAGTTCAATGCCCCTTTCGAGAATCTTCAGCGGGATATAAAATTTATTTGTAAAACTATTGCGGATTTTTTGGATAAAAATCAACTGACGAACACCGATGTAAGAATCGAGGTGTTAAAGTCTATTTTTTTTTCGCAACAAAGCGGCCTACCTTGTTGGCAGATTAACGATTGACGAACGGTATATTCCTTTCGTTTTTCCATTGTTACACGATAAAAAAGGTATTTACGTAGATGCGTTGTTATTACAAATGGATGATGTCAGTTCTATCTTTAGCTACCATCGTGCTTACTTCTTGGTGGATGTTGATATCGTGAGTGAGACGATTGATTTTTTGCAGACGATCCTACCTTCTAAAAGACTTAGCGAATTGTACAATTCCATTGGATTTGAAAAACACGGAAAAACTGTTTTCTTTCGGGAGTACCTGCGTAACATGCTAAAGACAGAGGATAAATTTGTCGTAGCTCCCGGGATAAAAGGTATGGTGATGACGGTCTTTACATTGCCTTCTTTGAATGTTGTTTTTAAAGTCATCAAAGACAAATTTGATCCACCTAAAAAAATGACAGAAGCTGAAGTAAGGGAAAAATACCACTTGGTCAACTTGCATGATAGGGTCGGAAGAATGACGGATACGCATATGTTTGAATATATGAAATTCGACAAGAGCAGATTTTCTAATGACTTGCTAACGGAATTGAAAAAAGTAATTCCATCAAAAATTAAGATTGAGCGGGACGTAGTTACGATTGACCATTTATACGTCGAAAAAAGAATGATACCACTCAATATTTACTTAGAAGATGCTAATAAAAAAGATGGGGAGGCCGTAATTGATGAGTACGGAAAAGCCATCAAGCAACTCGCCGCCGCTAATATATTTCCTGGAGATATGTTGTTAAAAAATTTTGGCGTTACGCGGTTAAAGCGAGTGGTCTTTTATGATTACGATGAGATCGGATTTCTGACGGATTATAATTTTAGGTACATCCCTGAACCCAGAGATGATTACGAGTTGATGTCTTCCAAACCGTACTTTCACGTAGGGCTCGATGATATTTTTCCCGAAGAGTTTAGAAAATTTTTAATGAGAACAGGTCATATAAAAACCTACTTCGAAAAAATACACGGGGATTTATTTGAAGCAAAATTCTGGAATAAAATAAAAAATCAACTCGAACGGGGGGTGATCGTTGACGTATTTCCCTACCAAGAGTCCAAAAGATTTAAGACAAAATATAAGTCTCGAAAAAAAAGATAATCAGTTGAATCCGCCGATTTATAAACCGTCATTTCGCCAAGCATTGATTGAGCATTTTCTCCAATGGCTCTTTTTTGATATTTCTTCCAATGAATACTACTTTACTTTCCTTTTTTTCATTGGGTTTCCAGTCTCTTTTTTGATCAATGACTACCCTTTTTCCTACGGATTGTAGCAGGTGTTGTTGGTCTTTGTCGTGTAGCCAAATCAATCCTTTGAGCCGATACAAGTCCTTGGCTTGAAACATCAAGTAAACCAACAAGCGATGCTGCAAAGTCTGGTAATCAAACGGACGATCAAAAAATAGGGTAAACGAAACGACCTCGTCGGTATGTTCGTGGTGATGATGGCTATGGGGTTTTTGAACTGGAAAGGACTGATTTTCCACTTCGTGGTGATGGTGGTCGTGATGATGACTATGGCTATGACTATGGCCACCGTGGGAATGCGACTCACTAGAAAAAACCTCATCCAAATCAGGATTATGCGCTTCAATTTCGATCAATGGAAAATTGGTTTGATTACCCAAAAAGATTTTAGCTAGTGGATTTAACTTTTGCAGACGCTCCCTCAATCCGATCAGATATTGTTCGCTCACCAGATCAGTTTTGTTAATTAATAAGACATCGCTGAAGGTGATTTGGTTGATAGCTTCCTTGGTATCATTGAGTTGATCTTCAATTAGCTCGGCATCAATCAGACAAATGATTCTAGTGAGTGGAAATTGCTTTTTGATGGGAGCGATGGTGATAAATGGATCAGCCAATCCCCTCGGATCAGCGACTCCCGTAGCTTCGATGATGAGCTCGTCGTACTGTTCTTTGCGGGCAAAAAGTTTGTTAAGAATATCGTATAAATTATCATTCAGTGTACAACAAAGGCAGCCGTTGTTCAACTCGACAATATCATCTTCCGCCCGCATAATTAACTCACTATCAATGCTTTCTTCGCCGTATTCATTTTCGATAATAGCGTAGCGCGTGTCGGGTTTGCTTTCGAGCAGATGGTTCAAGTAAGTTGTTTTTCCAGCTCCTAAAAAACCGGTAAGTATAGTTGTGGGTTTGGTATCCATTTAAATTTTTTCTGTTAAGGATAAAAAAAGGTAATGTAACGATAATGAGGAAACGGTACGTGTTGTTTAATAAGAACTATTTAAAATTGTTTTACCAGAGTAATTTTTGAGATTAACTGTTGTTCCTCCCTTGGATTGAGTTCTGAATTAATCCGAGCATCATTAAAAACTAGGTAAACAAAAGATAAGGGTTGGTACTCCCAACTTGCCCGAATATTCCATCTACCTTGTTCGTCAAAGCTATGGTCAATCGTTTCGTTCGTTTCATTTTCCTCCTTCATTTTCTGCGTACTCCAAATATTTCGATTTATCCACTTTGGTATCATTCCAAACATCCGAGATCAATACTTCAATCCGATGATCTATCGCTGACTGAATGTCTTGCCGGTGGGTTTCGTAATCGTCGAAGTGGGTTTGGGCAATGCTATTAAATTGATTTTGGAAAAAGCTAACGGGATTGAACCAAAAGGTTTTTGTGATAAAATCATTTTTTTCCTGATAATCATTTTTTACAGGCTGAATACTTTGTTTTTTCATTTCGTTGACGATTGCAGCAGTTGACGCGCTCATGGCTGCTTTGCGTTTGGTACTGTCTCTAAAGCTAGGCGTGTCGGTAATCTTAGGAAATAAATTAACCAACTCCGCTACAAAGACACTATCGGGCTGCGCGTAAAGTTCCTGTTGTTGATCTCTCACATTGATAAAATCAGTCATCAAATTAGTCGGTTGGGTGATGCCGATGACCTGATGTACCGTACCCGGAACGATGAAGGCGAAAAGCAACCAAATACCAATCATTTGCAAAGTGTTACCTAAAATGCTTTTCCCATTTTTTAAAATAAAAAAGTAGATGACAGACCAAAAGGCGAGGTAGGCTAGGCTGTAAAGTAGTACTTGCCCAAAGGCGTTGCTGCTCGTTTTAAAGACATTGGTGAGTGTTGCGCCGTACAACAATAAACCGATGATGACCAAAGTAGATAACACCACGTAAAATGCCATACGAGTAATCAGCCAACCATTTTTTGATGCCGTTTGTACTTCTACTAAAGGCAAGAAACCTTGTTCTGCTTCCGCACTTTGGAGATTATACAATAATATCAAAAGCAATAATGGTGATAGAAAAAGTAATACAAATGCAAAATCCAAAGAACCTGTTTGTAAGCGTTCGGGGTTCGCTATTTCTTCTGCCATATCTGTATCGTAAGGACTCGCCCAGAAAGTTACTTTTTTGTAAAAACCATATTGCTCGGCTTGACCGATACTGTAAACCATTGCGGGGGATGGTTCTTTTAAGTTGTAGCCCGAAGAAAACCAAATGGCCCAAAAAGGTTCAGCCATATTGATCCACGGACGATCTTCGTTTACTAATTTCCCCTCATCGTACTGCGATAGGTATTCTTGTTTTTCTTCTACTGCTTTTGTTTGTATTTTCTCAACTTCAGTTAGTTGCTCAAAGTAGAGATGACTACCGTTGTGCAATCCGTAAATGGCGGCCACCGCAAAAAGTAATAAGGCTACTACCTTGAATGGACTTCTAACAAAGTGTTTCCATTCGTACAAAAATATGCTTAAGTTGCTCATAGAATGCTTATTTTTTTAGTGCCAAAAAACATTAGCAAGATGGTAAGTAAAGTCCATCCGCCTAATGCGAGTAAATCCGCCCTATAATTTGGAAACACCGCAGATAGCACCGTTGGCTTGTATTCAAAATCAGGAACTGATTTGAAAAAATCATTGTCAGCCTTCCATCCCCAGTCTCCCGTTTTAGAGCCACCGAAGGCATGTTTGTCGTTGAGCATTTTGATAAATACTCTGCGGTAGTTTTCTACCTGCACTAAAAATTCTTGATGATGTAAATTGTCATTACCCGCAAATCCCTTACTCGCATTTTGTAGGGAAATAAAAGGATTGATGAGTCCACCTAGTTGATAACTTCGTTTTTGTTGGGCTAATACCTTGCGCAAGTTGCCGAAATGTTTGTCCCAAACCTTATTGCCGTACTCTTCATCCTCTTGCATCACGAGTCCGTCAAAGTTGATGGGAAGTTGGTGCAGGCTGTCCACGCCGTACTCTTTTAGCACTTGGGCTTCCAATTCTTTTTTTCTCTCGTCGGAAGGATTGTGTCCATCCAAACCCTTAGAGCGATCTTCCCGCATGGCGGTTTTAAATTCATTACGGCTAGGTAGCTCGTACCATTTTTCTACGGAACTCACTAAAATACTAGGTAAAAAAATAGTCCAGATAATCCAGATACCCAACATCGAAGTCAACGCCAAGGTAGTATTTTGCCAACGGGCAGAAAAGAAAACGGTCAAGCCACTAATGATAAAATAATACAAACTGTAGGAGGTGAAAAATAAAGCTGTTCTACTTAAAACTTCAGCATCTAAGTTCTGTAAATTAAAGAGTGAGTAAACCAAGATGGTTAACGCTAGCAGTCCCACACCATACAACCAAACTGAGATCGTCTTCGCAAAAATCAGGTCGGACGGTTTTGTCCCCTGTAAAACTAATAGCTTTAATCTTCCACTTTGTTTTTCGTTGCTAATGCCACTAAAGGCTAGAAAGATCAGTAAAATGGGGACGATGTACTGGAGTAGCAACGAGCTTTTGAGTTTCCCAAATTTAGAGATCGCTTGCATTTGCGAGGCCTCGGAATGCACGATTTCGTTTTGTACGTGTCCTTCTACTTTCAGTACATTGCCCGTGACGCTGTTCACGCCTTCATCGAGACTGCTCAACAAATTGGCAGGTTTGAATACGTAAGTACCGTAGTGCGCCGCTCCGTGGGGATTCATTGCTTTGATGCTTTCCCATTGTTCACGCATTTCGTTTTGCGCTTTTTGGTAATGCTCATTTTGCGTTTGCGTCTGTTGGTTGCCTAAGAAAACAGATAGTAACAATACTAGTACAAATCCTATACTAATACCTGACAGCCATCGAGTTCGGCTATAATATTGCCATTCGTTTTTTATTATTTGCCACATGGTTTTTTAGTTTTTCATAAATTCTAAATATAATTCTTCCAACTCATTGGAGTTTACCTCATCGCTATTTAGCTCTTTGACTAATGCGCCTTTTTTTAGAATACCAATGCGATGGCAAACTTCTCTCACTCTAAAAATATCATGAGAAGCCATGAGGATGGTAGCTCCCTCTGCTGCTAATTTTTTTAATAAATCAGATAACTCATTGCTGGCTAAAGGATCTAGTCCACTTGCAGGTTCATCTAGTAAATAGACTTTTGCTTTTTTGGCGTAAGCGATAGCAATACCTACTTTTTGTCGCATTCCTTTGGAATAGGAAGATAATCTCTGCCCGTGTGCATCTTGTTGCAATCCACAAGTCAGCAGAAAATCTTGCAATTCAGGTTTTGTATAATTCAATCCAGACAATCGGCAGAAGTAGTCTAAATTTTCTAATCCAGATAGGTAAGGGTAGAGGTTGACATTTTCAGGAATGTAACCAATGAGTTGGCGAACTGCTTGGGTATTTTTAGAGGTTTCCATTTGGTTGATCTGTACTGTTCCAGCATCGGGAGTTAGAAAACCTAATAGCATATTGATGGTAGTAGATTTTCCTGCACCGTTAGCCCCTAGGAGACCTAAGATTTCTCCTTTGCCAACTTCTAGAGTTAAGTTTTGGATGGCAGGTTTGCCTTTAAAGGATTTGGCTACGTTTTGTATTTGTATCATAAGATGTTTGTTTTTTAAGTTGTTCTTCAGTTTTTCGTTTAGACCTGCACTTAGAGCATGTCTAAAATTCCCTCAATGAGATTTTTGCGCCAAATTTTATTTTACTCTGAGTTAAATTTTTCGTTGAATTGCCCACATTCGACTGCAAAATTTGCCTTGATTAAAACAAAATTTGTCAGCAAAAATCTCATCAGGAAAATTTGGACATACTCTTAAAATCTTGACTTAGCATATTCTGCTTCGTATAAATTCTTTTTTCCTTGGTAAAATTCTTCTTCGTTTACTTGGTACCAATTTGCATTGGTATCGTTTCGGTAGGCAGGCGTAAAAACATCAACTAATTGAGTAAATTCATTGGGCATGATCGAGTGGATATTACCTTCATCTGCGGTCAGTATGCCTACATCGCCAGCTTTGAGAATCTCGTTTTCGACCTCTCGGAGAATACATTTTTTTATGATCGAAGTTTGTCCATCTTTTACGACTTCTCTTACTGAGGAGCGTTTTTCTTCTATTGTATAATTTTTAGCCTGAAGGCTTCCTGAGACTACATTTAATACTCCCGTCATATCAGGATGGTCATGGTGAGGAATATATTCTCCTTTTTCAAATTGAAACAAAGAAATTTGAAAATCTGATTCGTAGTGTAAACTTGCTGATTCAAACCAATCAGGTCTTTTATCTTCGTAAGCATCTATTTCCTTTTTGATATTTTCAAATTCTGGAAAATTACATTGAAGCAATAATTGTTTGACTTGGTCGGTGTATTGTTTTTGATCCCAAGGTAAATTATGTTGAGTCTTTGCTAATTGAGTGAGCCTTTCTAAAAAGGCATCCCAATTGAGTTTAGTACCTGCGTGCCATTTTCCAAAATGTCCATTTGCCTTTTGAGCATAAGTTGTTATAGAGTTAAGGTGAAGCGCAATACTCGCAAAGCCTAAGGCACTTAATTTGATAAATTCTCGTCGTT
>JBCCJE010000143.1:0-9267 GCA_039027925.1 Bacteroidota bacterium | reverse complement strand
TAACTTAGATATACTCGTCATTTTTCATTTAAAAGTAAATATTATAGCTCTGCTGATTATTGACATTCCACTAGGTATCAAAACCTATCATTTCTAGGTGAAAAAACTTAATTTTAGTAAAAGTTGTAAAAAGCTGAAACGACAAACTCCTTTCAAACAAACCTAAAATACATTCACCTTAAACAACACTATAATCGTGAGTCAATTCAATTGGACATACCTCGCACCCTCCGGCAAAAAACACCAAGTTGGTCTATTTCATGGAGATCGTACGGGTCATGTGATGATCTATTGCGATTTGAAAGTTGTACTCGTTGACTTCAAAGTCCGTGAAACCAAATCCTACTCCATTTTTATCGAAGATGAACTTTGCGAAATCAATATCGAACGACAAAAAGATCGCTTCGTTTACGGTTTTGATATTAACAAGGAAGTGGATACGCCGCTCAACCGAGAACGGAAGGCGACCAACAAAAAACACCTCCGACAGGGCATTGCCTTTATTGCGGGTATCGCACTACTCGTGGCCATGGTTTTGCTAGGTGCACATCAATTTAAGCAGGAATCCTACTCTAGCTTTGCTTCCATGCTTGCTGCTAGTGGCAAGGAAACTAATGCCAAAATTTTTCTTTCCAACAGCGAAGAAGCCACTTACAATTTTGTGGCCGACGGAAAGGTATATTCCAAAAAAACGCCCTTCAACTTAGATGTAAGTATCTTGTTGGAAAACGGAATGCCCATCGAAGATGGTGATGAATTCTTAGTGAAATATTATTCGCCCAAGCCCGAAGTCAACAAAATACTCTTGAACAAACCTACCGAAAAGCAAATCGGAATCTACGATGATAGAGCTACCGAGCAGCATCATCAACTCAACCCTAACCTTTCGTACGAATACTGCGATTGCTTGACCGACGTGGCTTACGAAATGGAAGGGATCATCGGCTACGCAAAATTCTACCTGCAAGATCAGTCCTACTATGACAATCCCCGCTACAATTCTGATAGCTTCAAGCGACTCATTCGGAGCGTACCTTTCCAAAAGAAAGCAGAGGAAAAATGCTGGGAAAAGCGATAAGTTTTCAATTCCACGTACATTCGACAATTTTTAACCCGCTTGCTCCGCTTCTCAGGCAGGTTCTTAATTTTTAATTCTTCCTTGTAGTCTCACTGCATTAAAACTTTTTCCTAATTTTGCGAAAATTTAAAATTAGGAGCATAGTGGAATTTTTAGCACAACACATTGAGAGCTTAATCTTTACCGCCGAACGCCCCATCACATTTGATGAGATTGCGGACGTACTTGAGGCCACCTTTGAGACGCAGTTTAGGCAGGGAGAAATCGAAGGCGCATTGAGCGAGATAGCACAAAAATACCAAAGAGATGATTTTGCTTTTGAGATGGTCGGTATTGCCAACGGTTATCAGTTTTTGACCAAAGGAGCTTACTTCAATACCGTAGCTACCTACCTCAAACAAACCACCAAAAAGAAATTATCACGGGCTGCCCTAGAAACCCTTTCCATCATCGCCTACAAACAACCAGTATCAAAACCCGAAATGGAAAAAATTCGTGGTGTAAGTTGCGACTATGCGTTACAAAAACTTTTGGAGAAGGAATTGGTTACAATTACGGGCAGAGCCGAAACGGTGGGTAAGCCATTACTATACGCAACGAGTGAAAAGTTTATGGATTATTTTGGGCTAAAAAATATTAGTGATCTACCCAAACCCAAAGATTTTAAAACACCGGAGGAGACTATCGGAGAAGCTGCCCCCATTGAAGAAGAAGTGCCTACCTCTACGGAATTTAAAGCGGTACTTCCCATTCACCCATCGGGAGTTACGGAGATCGTTGGTGATATTATGAGTGCTGTAAATGCCGTAGAAGAAAGCGAGCAAAGTGCTACAATACCTGAAAATGATATGGACACCGTAGCCTCCGACGAGGAAGAATAATTCTTTTTTTAAAAAAAGTAATGAACGAGATACCATTAACTTGTTCATTTTTGATAGATAAAAATATGGATAGCAAACCATTAGTCAATAGAGTAGCCAATAGCGGCGTAATCACAATCAACTTAGAAGATTTTTTCCCAAAAGAAGAAATTGTAGTTTTTGATCTGAAGGATTATCTCTACATGGAGTTGATTTTAAAGGAAAAAGATTTTCGTGCTGCACTTAAAGAACACGATTGGAGTCAGTACGAAGGTGTCAACCTGATGGTACTGTGCTCTACGGATGCCATCATCCCCGTTTGGGCGTATATGCTCGTGACCGCTCACGCTGCTCCCTACGCCAATGAAGTATTTCAAGGTACGACCGAAGTTTTCTACAAAGTGGCCTACGAGAGTGCTTTGCGTGATTTTGATGGATCACAGTACGAGGGAGAAAGAATTGTCATCAAAGGCTGTAGCAACAAACCTGTACCGCCCGCCGCCTACGTGATGCTCACCAAAAAACTTCGACCTTTTGCCAAAAGAATTATGTACGGTGAACCGTGCTCTACTGTCCCCATTTTTAAACAACCCAGAGTGCCTAGGAAATAGATGTACTTTTAGAGTATGTCTCATTGCTGCGGGTCAGTTTATTCCTCATTCCATACCTTGATGATATGAGTTCTCCATCTAGCAGTCAGTTTTTATTTTGGGTAAAATATTTAAAAGCTGTTAGTATCTTTTTTGCGCTGATGGGAGTCATGTGGGCGGTATTAGGTTCGTTCGATCCTTTTGGATGGTACGATACTGCTTTTGCTAGGAGTTTTTGGAACTCGGATCAACTTCCCGCTGATGCAAAAAAAGCGACTCAATTCATTCTAGGCCCATTCGGTGCCACTAGTGCAGGCTACTTTATACTTCAATATTTCATCGCAGCGAATGCTTATGCCAAAAAAGAGCTATGGGGGTTTTACGCCATTATCTGTGCCTTCTTGTTTTGGTTATTTCTGGACACGACTATGAGTATCTATCATCGAGCTTACTTCAATATTTACTTTGCTAATATTCCTTCTTTAATTGCGATGACACCTATCTTTTTGACCAGAAAATATTTTTCCAGAAACTAACTTGATACCCGTTTATACAAAAAAATTCTGGAAACATTTTTAAATTGATTTGCAACATTCCTATCTTTAGTTCTCGTTTTAATAAACAGACATACACATCAAAACAAGCTAATCCTTTTCCAAACATTTGCTAAAAACCCCTTATTCGTTCATTTGCTAAAATTCAGATTTATGCAAAAGTCATTAGCTGCTTATACCTTAGCTTTAGCTGCATTTCTCACTATTGCGGTTTTTGCTTCATCCACTCAAAATGATTCCGAAACTACTACTCGCCAGTCATTACTGTCCGCAGCGGAAAGCGATATTCAGCAAGTTATCAAACCTGTCAATCTGGATAAGGATTTTTCTTTTGCGGGAGAAACCTTTCCGATGGATAATTTTGATGTGCTGGAAAGATTAGATCGTGAACTTTCTCGTAACACTTACTGGCACTCCAACACACTTTTAAATATCAAAAAAGCTAATAAGTATTTTCCAGTAATCGAGAGGATACTAGCCGAACACGACGTACCCGATGATTTTAAATATCTGGCAGTAGCGGAGAGCGATTTGCGCAATGCCGTTTCGCCAGCAGGGGCAAAAGGCTTTTGGCAATTCCTTAAAGGAACAGGAAAGCAGTACGGACTAGAAAGTAATAGCCAAGTGGATGAAAGATACCATTTGGAGAAGTCCACCGTTGCTTTTACCAAATATATCAAGAGTCTGAAAAATCGTTTTGGGAGTTGGTTACTAGCGGCAGCAGCTTACAACATGGGAGGTGCTCGCCTTGCCAAAGAGATCAAATTGCAACACGCCGAAAACTATTTTGACTTGAACCTTAATCAGGAAACTTCACGATACGTATTTCGCTTGGTGGCCATCAAAGAAATCATCAACAATCCACAGGACTTCGGTTTTTACATCGAACAAAAAGATAAATACCAACCCATCGAGGATTACTACGAAGTAAAAGTGAACGGCGCAGTTAGCAACTGGGGAGCATTTGCAAAAAAATACGGAATCAGTTACCGAATGCTAAAAGTGTATAATCCTTGGTTGATTTCCACTAGCTTGACGAATAACGCAAGAAAGACTTACGTGATAAAAATTCCGAAGAATTGATTGGGAAATCGTTGAACCAAAAAAGCGCATCAAGGGTGATTACTTGATGCGCTTTTTTGGTTTACGACAAATGAACTACAAGTCATTCGTTATTCATTCCTAAGGGGTCTTTCTTGACACCTTCGTAGGTTTGCAGCCCGCAGTTGAGGTAATCGTTGTAATCTCTCCATGTTGTCCATCCTTCTTGATAACCTACTGGTCGTGCTAGGACTTTTTCTTCTGGTGTCATCAAGACATAAAGAGGCTGCGATTGTTGATTAAAATTAGCATATTGAAAATCAGCCCATAGGTTTCCTTTAGTTCTTAATTTTTTGTTTTGTACCTCTGAAAATACTTCCTTTTTCAGCTTATCCCGAATGTCCACATAAAGCGAGATTAAAACAAAATTAGTATCAATATTATTCCTCACATCATCAATGACCCATACATTGTCTTCGGTTCTTCTACAATTTACGCAGCCCTTGCCCGTAAAATCTACCAAGATGGGTTTATTATTTTTTCTGGCATAATCAAGCCCTTCGTAATAATCCTTGAAACAATCTAAGTTGTTAGCACATTTGGTAAAAGAGGGGTATTGTTTCTTAATTTCAGGATTTACCTCGGGAGTAGGTAAGAAGAAATTATATATAGAAGGGGGAGCTAGACCACTCAATAAAGTTGGTGATTTGTATGATTTTGTAATATCACTATACCGAAATCCCAAAGCAAGATATATGGTGGATACTGCAAATATTCCAATAAATCCAGCTCTTACTAAAGATATTTTTTTCAAAGGACTATCGTGAGGAAACCGAATGTAACCTAGCAAGTACATCGTAGTAGCAATGCCTATGGTGACCCAAATACCCAAGAACAATTCATATCGCAAAAATCCCCAATCGTAAGTATAATCTGCCACCGACAAAAACTTAAAAGCTAGCGCAAGTTCTAAAAATCCTAACACTACTTTTACGGAAGTCATCCATCCTCCCGATTGTGGTAAAGAATTTAGCCAAGCAGGAAACGCTGCGAACAGTCCAAAAGGTAAAGCCAAAGCAGTTGAGAATCCTAGCATAACAACAAAAGGTCCCATCGGATCAGTTGCTGATTCTACGAGAGCACTACCAATAATTGGCCCTGTACAGCTAAATGAAACTAACGCAAGCGTAGCAGCCATAAAGAAAGTACCAATTAAACCTCCTTGATCCGCCATCGAATCCGTCTTAGTCGTCCATGAACTAGGTAAGGTAATTTCAAAATATCCAAAGAATGAAATGGCGAAGATGATAAAAATGGCAAAGAATAAAACATTTGGTAGCCAATGGGTTGATAATAAATTCAGCGCATCGGCACCGAAAGCTGCAGTAATCAAAAGTCCGAACGAAACGTAAATAACAATAATTGAGGCACCGTAAATCAGTCCGTTTTTAATTCCTTCGACTCGAGTCTTACTCCCTTTAGTAAAGAAACTTACCGTGAGCGGAATCATCGGAAATACACACGGTGTCAACAATGCTAACAAACCTCCTCCAAAACCCATAATAAATGTCCAAATCCATCCGCTTCCTTTTTGAGTTTCTCCTCCACAATTACCTTCGGGATTTTGAAAAGATGCTACAATTGCGGGGCGAGCCTGATTAATGGTGTCTCCAATTGTTGAAGCCATTTCCTTTTTCTCCGCACCTGTACTGTTTAGTAGTTCTATTTTCCTTGTGGCAGAATCACCTACATAAACTTTCAATGCTTCGGCATCTATGAAAATATCCAAACTGACAGGGATACACTCTTTGTCATCACAAGTTTGAAATTCAAAGTATGCTGTCGTCGGGATAGAAGGATCTTTTATTTTTATTTTTTGAGTGAAAGATGCAGACTTTGAGAATTTCTGCACATTCATCCCGAATATTTTATCATACACGTTTTTCCTATTTGCAGATTCCTCCGCTTTGCCGACTAATTCGTAGTTTTCACTTTCATCATAGGTAAAAGTAGTGGGCATTGGGCCATCTTCACTTTCCTGAAATTGAGAATACAAAAACCAACCATCATCAATTGTAGCATTAAAAATGACATCATAATCTTGATTACCATTCTTTTTAATCTTTGCTAAAAACTTCACAGGTTGCTTAAAGCCTTCGGGAAGATCACGATTCGGTGCTACTTCTTCATCTGTATTAGTAGTGATTTGCTGATCTGTATTATTTCCGCTAGAACCATTTCCACTTTCAGAAGAGAAACCTAACTCTCCTTGTTTGTTCTTGTCTTGGTCTTCTGGCGAGGGTTGTTCTTCTTTCTCAGGTTCGGGCGTTTCCTCTTTTTCTTCTTCTGCACCCATAGTGTTTACTAACGTAAAATTAAAATCAACATCAGTAGGCGGCAAACATTTGGTAGCATCACAGGTCATGAAGACAAAGTAACCCTTGATGGGCTTACCAAAGTCATTCACTTTAACTCTTTGAGTAAAAGAGGCTTTTTCGAAAAACTTCACAACATTCATTTCAAAAACCTTGTCGTACTTTTTTACAGCATTATCAGACTCTTCAGTTTTCCCTACAAGAGAAAAATGCTCCCCTTCATCGTAAATAAATTCGGTTGGATTTGGACCATCATCACTTTCTAAATACTGAGAGTAAATTGTCCATCCATCATCTATATCAGCCTTAAAAATCAAATCAAATTCATTAGCATTTACCTGCTTAGACTCCATCTCCCAAGTGACAGGGCTTTCTGGCTGACAAAAAGAAGCAGTAAAACTTAAACTTAAAAGTAGTAAAAACAGCAATCGCATATTTGTATTTTTTTAGTGGTTTGACTCCTCACTCATAGAACAATTCTGTCCTCGTTCAAAGTTTGCAAAATTACAAAATCATAAGATTAGATTTTTATTTACGCAAGAAACAAAATTGTGTTTTATCGGTCAATCGTACGTAAAATAGCAATTGGCAGCAAGCATTTGAGCTTACTGCCAATCACTAACAATGGTTTTACATAAAGTAGGAGATGAATATGATTTGCACTAAGGCAGATTCGTTACTCCCAAAATTTACAACTTCAAAACCATTTTTTTAATCTTAATTTTCTGGTTTTGATTAAAGAACGAAAATGTGTAGTCTTCGTTTCGTGATGTTTATAATTTAACACATTTAAAAAAAAGTGCTAACGATTGAGTGCAATTTCGAAATTGACATCAGCGGGTGGCAAGCAGCTTTCGTCATCACACGTCATGTAAGTCAGGTGTCCTGACACTGTATTGGATTCGTTTATTTTGATGCGCTGTGTAAATCTTGCTTTTCCGCTGAATTTGATCAAGTTCATTCCGAACATTTCATCAAATGTTTCCTTCCGATTACCTTCTTCTTTGGCTTTGCCGATAGCTTCTAAGTCGTTATTGTAAAACTCAAAAGTAGTGGGAATTGGACCATTATCAGATGTTAAGTAAGGAGAATACACCGACCACCCCTTGTCAATTCGGGCGGTAAAAATGATGTCATATTCGGTATCGCTCACGCGCTCGACATCAAATGACCAGCGAACTGGTTCGAGCTGTGCGTATCCAGCGTTGAAAAACAACAGTAGAAAGAATAGTACAGTAATCCTCATGTGTAGAAAAAATTAAGATTTGGAACAGTTAAATCTAATATAATTTAGTCAGTCACAAAAGATTGGCTCTATGAGAATACGTATTTGAGTTTTCGTTTCGCCCTACCATGTAATGGCAGGTTAGTTTTGTTTTGATACGTCCTTGATCTAATCTAATAAAGAAACCAACTTAAATAACTGACTGCTCTTTAGTCATTAATTTTGAAAGGGTGAAGTGATTACTTGGAGGTCATGGGACTGTGATAACGATACGTTGTGAATGGGATAAAGTGGTTGGATGTGTCTGTTTTGAAATCTAAAAATATTGCAGCGTATCTGTGATTTGCTTATGCTAAATTAGAAAATTAAATGTATTCCCCGATAATTTTTTTAAATTAATTACCAACATTAACATTTTAGTCAAAGGCAAGGAATATTAACTGAGCGGTCGTACATGACAAGATAGAGGAATAAAATAAGCGGTAGCATCAGCACCCAATCAGGCTGTCATCTCTTGAATAGCCGTTGCCAAAAGCGACTCGAACATGACCCGCCCGTCATCATTGCCTAGTGCCATCTCGGAAGCTCTTTCGGGATGAGGCATCATACCGAATATATTTCTGTTCGTATTACAAATCCCCGCAATATTCATCGTCGAACCATTCGGGTTGGTCGTATCGTCCACATTTCCTTTTTCATCACAATACTTGAATAAGATTTGATCATTAGCTACTAAAGATTGAAGCGTGGTGTCGTCGGCGAAGAATCTTCCTTCGGCGTGGGCAATCGGAATTTTAAGTGGTTGAGTCCTATCAATTTTAGAAGTGATCGCCGAATTATTAGTTAATGTTTTGAGATAACTATTTTTACAGATAAATTTCTGATTACTATTTCTCAAAAGGACGCCGGGCAACAAACCTGCTTCACATAATATTTGAAATCCATTACAAATCCCCCAAACAAATCCCCCTTCATTGGCAAACGCAATGACTGATTTCATAATTGGCGAAAACCTTGCAATAGCTCCAGCGCGCAAATAATCTCCGTAGGAAAATCCACCAGGGAGTACAATACAATCTCCCTTTTTGAAATCTTTTAACGCCGTTTCTTTGTGCCAAATTTTGACCACATCTTGCTGCATGACGGTTCCGAGAGCATGAATCATATCATCATCACAATTAGAACCTGGAAAAACAACTACTCCGAATTTCATATTTTTTATCCCTGACTTCTACAATTAGAAAATCTCTTTTGGGAATTTTAAAATTAAAAAATGTAAAGGTATTTATTATTGCAAAATTGTCCGTAGAAATTACAATCAAACTTTGACCTCGATGAAAAAAAATCACAGCATTTTTCCTCTTGAAGTTTTGGTGCAATAGGAAGAATAAAGGAAAAGCTCAGAGAGAAAATTTTTCACATGAACAGCAACCGATACTGCAAAAACAAGACTCCAATCAGCCATGCCCAGTGTAGTCCTGTCCCAACTTCTTTTTTCTTAAAACTTAAAAAATTCAAGGGTAGTAGCAGCGATAGTGGAATAG
>JBCCJE010000142.1:0-9291 GCA_039027925.1 Bacteroidota bacterium | reverse complement strand
TATCTTCTCAGGATAACATCTAGATTTCCATCATCATTTAAGTCAATTAAATTATTAATTCGAAGATCACTAGGATTTGCTTCGGAACTAAACAAAGAGAAGCCACCTGATCCATTATTTTCGTAAACTCTAAAAAACTTGCCGCTGTTGAAAGAGGTGGAAGAAGTATATACAATATCAAGGTCACCATCATTATCAAGGTCGCCTAGTTCCAGCCCTCCTCCAAAAATTCCAGTACTCGTGGTTTGTTGCGATTGGAAAGTACCGTCTCCATTATTTTTAAATACTGAAAATGTATTGGCACTTAGAGAGGCATTTCCAGAATGTGTTACTACGTCTATATCTCCATCTTGATCAATATCGCCAAAATCTACTTGGTTCACATAATTGGTAGTAGTGTAGTAGGTTGGATTGGAAAATGTACCATCACCATTATTAAGTCTGATGTGCAGTCTGCTGGGAACGTTATGCGTCAAGACTAAATCTGGAAAACCATCATTATTGAGATCGGGGGTGCCTCCAAGGTTAGAATGTGAATAACTATTTTGATAAGTTGTGGGCGCAGCAAAGGTTTGATTGGTATTCTGAAGATAAGTCAGAACTTTGGTAGGTTGCCCGTAGGCGGAGTGATATCTGAAAATAATATCATTTAGCCCATCTTGGTTAAGGTCAGCATTAGATAAATGATAACTATAATTCATGGCTTCGGTAGGAAGCGTAATGCCTGTGAACACTGATCCAAATTTAGCACTTGTGGTATTCGTGACGGGGGCATATTCAATCCATGATTGATCATCGTATGAATTATTTTGACTGTCTTGTATTCCTCGGAGCGTGATCATCAATTGATCTCCTGCTTGATGAGGAGTATTTGGTAGGAAAACAACTTGATTATTACTGATCTGAATAGTACCATCAACTTTACCATTTTCTCTACTCCAAATATAAAAGTTAGAACTACTGCCAACGAAGCCGTTGGGGAAGTTAAACTCAATTGAATCCTTACTTACAGAGGAAAGTACTATACCACAACTGGAAGAATTAATATTTGCAAAAGTTGTTTCGGAGCAATTATTGGCATCGGTTACAGTTACAGTATAAGTTCCAGGTGACAATCCAATGATACTAGATGTAGTTTGTCCTGAACTCCAACTGTAACTATAAGGTAGGGTACCTCCAGTTGTGCTCAGAGTAATTGTCCCATTGCTAGCATTACAAGTCGTTTCGGGATTGGCACTCGGAACTACTGTTATTGGATTAGGTTCATCAATGGTAAAATTTTCTGTATTTGAACATCCAGCAGCATCAGAAATAGTTAGATCATAATTGCCTGATGATAAAGAAGTTACTCCTTTTCCATAGATATAGGCCAAATTACTAGTGCCATTTCCATCCCAATCTCCAACGTAATATTGATCAAATGAAAATCCTGTTCCGTAGGTCTGAATATAATCGTGGTTACTATCGAAATTATAATTCATCCAAACTTCATCTCCTCTCACCAATGCCAAATTATCAGTACCATCACCATTCCAGTCTCCTGATAAATAATCGTCTTCTGAATTTCCGTTACCAAAATTTTGGGTGAGATCAGGAATGCTGTTAAAATCAAAGTCCATGTAGATTGTATTACCCACTCGATAAGCAAGATTATCTGTACCATTCCCATCCCAATCTCCTACTAAGAATTTGTCAAATGTATTTCCGGTTCCATAAGTTTGGATGTAATCATGATTGTTATCAAAGTCGTAATCCATCCAAACTTCAAAACCTCTCACTACTGCAATATTATCAGATCCATCACCGTCCCAATCTCCTACTATGTAATCATCCTCCGTATTCCCTGTACCGTAGTTTTGTGTAAAGTCAGGGATATGGTCGTAATCAAAATCCATGTAGATATTTTGACCTATCCGATATGCGATATTATCTTTACCGTCTCCATTCCAATCACCTACCAAATATTGATCGGCTTGGTCAAAATCTCCGTATAGCTGAATAAAATCCGTAGTTAAGTTAGAATCAAAATCCATTTTAATAGCGCTATAATTAGTTAGCGTTCCTCCCGTCCAAGTGTAGGTTATATTTCCTACTGTACCACTAGGGGTAATGATAATACGCCCATCGGAGGCACCCGAACAGGTGACGTCCTCAACAATCGAGGAAATTGTAAAACCATTACTACTATTATTAATAGAGAAATTTTGGTTGGTCGTACATCCATTAATATCAGTAACCAAAACGCCATAGTTTCCAGCCGATAAATTACTGATAGTGGAAGAAGTGCTTCCATTACTCCAAAGTATTTGTGGACTAGTTACAGCAGATACATCTACGGTAGCCGTCCCATCTGCTCCGCTGCATTGTTCGTTGGTGGTGTTTATGGAGATAGAGGGGAGAGGATGACTTATTACTTGTATTGATGTTTGGTCAGAACAACTAGCCCCATCAGTAACAGTTAAACTGATATTAAATGTACCAGCTGTATTAAAAGTGTAGGTAGGATTTGCAATGGTACTGAATTGCACGCCATCTATTTCCCACTTATAGTCTATTGCATTCGTGCTAGTAGAATAAAAGCTAATTGTTTCATCTTGACAAATTGTTGAGCTAGAGGTAGTAATAGATGCAATAGTCTGACAGCCACCTCCACAAGGATATATCGTGCTAATTGTGGGTATTGATACCGTAATAGATTGTGTTACGGTAGTCATCGTAATATCACCTGTAAAATTAAATGTGGCAATTCCCGTACTGATCGACCCTGTAGTTGGGGTAAATGAATTTCCTTGACAGGTATTCGAAAAATCAGTTTTTCTGCGAATGAGGAAGGCATCATCATTATTATCTGTACCAAAATCTTCAGTTTGACCAGTAGCCACGAGGTAGTCACCATCTATCAATCCTCCAAATGAAAACTGGTCATCATTTGCGAAAATGTAATATGCACCTAATAAATTACCATTATTTGCACTTAGCTTATAAACAGATACATCCTCCTGAGAAGATGAGGATACATTCGTTTCTCCCATCGCCAAAACATCACCATTAGAGTCAATACCGATGGAGAATAATCTATCGTCTTCAAATGGACTAGACATATATTTCCCCCATTGAATATCTCCTGCACTATTGAATTTTACAACTAGTCCCCTTCGTTCCCCGTTATTAAAATTACCACACATATAAATATTACCATCACTATTTTGAAATATTCTAGATACATCATAATCATGGGTATGATCCAAGGGATGATAGGTCTTTTTCCAAACCAATGCTCCCGAGGTGCTTAATTTCCATATGTCCATAGTGTTTGCTACTGCTGAGCCAGGGTTTAAAGGAATAATTTCAGTATGCCTTCCCAGCATAATGTACCCTCCACCTGATGCTTCAATAACATGTAATCCAACTCCAAACATTGAATTTCCGTATCGCTTACTCCAAATTATATCTCCCGTTGAGTCGAGTTTAATGACCATAGCATCAGCAGATCCAGCTCCATATCCTCGTGTATAGCCTATACACACATAGTTACCGCTTGCATCTTGAATTATTGAACGACCGTAATCATCGTCTGCATCACCATAAGTTTTCGCCCATTGTACTGCTCCATTAATATCTAATTTCAATACAAACATATCTGTATTGCCCGAAACGGTATAATCTCCAACTGCTACATATCCGCCATCAGCAGTTTCAATGGTACTTTCGATGTAAAAGGTAGTAGAACCTATCTCATATTTTTTTACCCACTCAATTTCACCAAGGCTATCATGTTTTACGATATGGTTAAGTTCTGAGGTGATATAGTGCCCTGTACTCGTTTTGAATAAATCTCGACCTAGTAGAGATTGAGAAGGATGCTCATATACTAAGAAAAATTCATCCGCAGAAGTGCTACCTCCGCCAGCATTGGTATTAAAATAACTTGAACTGGAATAAGTACTACCACCTGAACTACATACCGCTTCGACTTGAAATTCATAAGCAGTTCCTGCTTGTAATCCATTAAGGGTGACTAGAGGAGGAGCTATTGTCGAATTATTCCAAGTAGTAGCTCCTGTTTCCTTGTACCTTAGGTTATATGAGTTAGCCCCACTTACATTATTCCAACTTAGTGTAACTGAAGTTGGAGTATTGTTAGAAGAGGAAAGGCCTATCGGAATATCACAGCTATTCCCTGATATGAGAACATTCGTACAATATTGATCTGTCCCACAACTGTTAGTTACATCAAGGCAAACACTATAAGTGCCATTGGAGCTGTAAGTGTGATTTGGATTTGTTAAAGTAGAGCTATTACCATCTCCAAAGTCCCAAACGTAGCTTGTACCGTACAAACTTGTAGAAGTGAAATTCACATTAAGATTAAATGGAGAAAAATTAAAATTAGCGATAGGATCGTCTCCAACATTATTGATGGTAAAAGCCGAAATGACTTCACATCCATTTTGATCCAATACCGAAACTTCATAATTGCCAGAAGATAAGTTGGAAGCGGAAGTTCCTGTTTGTGGTGGGCTAGAGTTCCATGTGTAAGAATAAGGTGCAGCACCATTGTTGGCTGAAACACTAGCAGCACCATTATCATCATCGCAAGTTTCATCCGTTGGAGTAACGGTAGCTGTCAATCCATTGCAATCAACCAATGTAATATTGAGTACCAATTCATTATTAGTTTCTGCCAGTTCATTGCTTACATCATCGTCAACATCAGAGATAATAATAATATTTTTAGAACCTGTAGATACATTGTTAGGAATGGTCAATACCTGACTTACGGAGGGCATCGCACCTGCTACTAAATTGGAGGTATAAAGAGTTGCCAAGACTTCATCCACCCCTGCTTCGTAAGTTGCGTTATCTGATAAAACAATCAACGTATTAAAACTTCCCGTTGAAGCGGTACCAATATTTTCGTTAAGAAAGGTAAGTGTCACATCACTTCCAATACCTACGGATGACAAGCTTAAGTTGCCATTAGTAGGGATGATGTCTGGTTGATTATTAGTTACACCATTTATAATCTTACTTATCCGATTCCCTACTTTGTCGTATTGATATTGAATGGTGGTGCCGTTGCCGTATTGGACTTCGGTTAGGCGATTAAGGTCGTCGTAGATGCAGTTGTAAGTTGATTGACTAAAACCGTTTACTCCAATTAAAAAACATACAATTAAAAATATATATCTCATTATTAGGATTTTAATTTTTTTGACTAATGACACATTATTTCTTTACACATTATCTCAATATCTCTACACATAACTTCTTCACAGACTCCCCCATAATTTGACTGATCTTTTGCCATAGTTTGTAAAAGGGAAGCACTAGATTCATATACACTAACAATGTTGTCTACTGTTTCTATGCCTTCAAGAAAATTAGTAGGATTAGACATTATACTAACTGTGGCTTCAACTAGTCCTCCGATATCTTTTCCTACAGCATAGCCTTCTGAACCGTCAATAAATCCACCAATAAGTCCCCCCCCTAGTTCACCAGCATTAGTTGGAATCATTTCAACACTTCTTTCAGCCAATTTATCGTCTGCTTCAGCAATTGCTCCTACTACCATGAAAGAAACACCTGTACTTAATGAAAGCGTTGTACTAATAGCACCAATTGCAGCAATTGGTGCTGAAATTGGTGCAGTTGCAATAATAGCTAAGCCTACAACTCCTATTGCTAAATTTCTTACACCTTTATTCCAAAAAATCTTTTTGTTAAATAATCCATCTGGGTCAAAATTAGTAATTGGATTATTGCCCGCATACGCATACAAATTATCACTCCAAATGGGATCTTCACTAAGGAAGCGACCAATATCCATATCATAATATCTAGCTCTCATAAATAACAACCCACCTTCCTCTTGCATCACTCCAAATCCACCCACATACTGAAATGGATTATTATCCTCTTCCGTACTTTGCAAAGTCCTTCCAAATTCATCATAAGCATACTGATGCGTTATCGTACCATTCTCATCCGTCATCGCAATAGTACTACCTCTAAAATCATAATGATAGTAGCGAGTATCTCCATTTGGTTTTACCCGACTGATCATTCCTAGTCCGTAGATATAATAATTTTGAACATTGCCGTTATCGTCTTCCTCTAGGAGGATTCTACTCATTCCTAAAATATCTAGAGTATATTTTCGAGTGACTCCGTTTCTAGTGGCTACTCTTCGATGCCCCAACCCATCATATTCGTAGGTAGCAGAAAAATCTCCAGAAATAGCCGTCAGCATATCATGAGCATCCCAGGTATAATTCAGCGATTTATTTCCAATTACAGTTTTCATATTCCCATTATTATCATGGGTAAATGTGTTTCCTGCTCCAGTTAGGATTTCATTCCGATCTAGGTTGTAGGTGGGGTTATCGGTAGAAGAAGCTAAGGAAGCATAACCGAAAGGTTCAGTTTTACTTTCTAGTTTGTGATTGCCTAACTTATCCAAATCAAAACCGTAAGCCGCTATGATGTTAGCCCCTTCCTTGGTCACTAAACTATCAATACGACCCGCAGCATCGTAGAAGTATTCGGTAGTTACTCCATTCGCTAAGTCGGCATGGTCAATTCTTCCATCAAGCAGGTAGAAGTATTCAGCTTGTTGTATTCCATTCCATTTGACTGTTTTCATTCGATCATTATCATCGTAGGTATATTCTACAAGATTATTGTTAGGATAGGTGATCTGGGTTACGTTGCTGTTTTTATCATAGCCGTATTGAACTGTTCTTCCATCGTAGATAGTAGATGTTATCCTGTTGAGGTCATCGTAGTTAAATGTAATGGTTTTGTTATCCTTTTGAACAGTACTTAATCTTTTTTTGCCATCATAAGTGTAGGCGGCATAACCATCATTTTCTAGCAAGCCTTCTGTTTGGTAATAGGTGTAAATTAGTTCTGTACCATCTGCTTTAGTAATCTTTCGCAACTTACCTTCCTCATCGTAGTCATACGCTCGGGTTGCTGTCCCGAATGTTTCTGTTTTGAGAAAATCAAAATAATCGTACGTAAGGGTAGTTTCCTTTCCGAGTGCATTGGTAATCTTAGTCATGTTACCATTATTATCATAATCATAATGGGTGTTAACAGATTGGTATTGGCTGTTATTGGGCAAGTGGTGGGTGACATCAGATACTAGATTTCGATTATCATAATCATAGGTAGATTTTTGACCATTAGGATTATTGAACTCCTTTAATCTACTAGCTGCATCAAATATAGCAGTAGAAGTAATACCCTCTGGCGCGATCATTTTATTTACATTTCCATAATTGTCATATTCGTACGCTACCGTAATATTTTCTGGATTAGTTACCTCGTGAACTAGTCCATGACTGTAATAAGTAATAATTGTAGAACCGATGGGAGCATCAATTTGGGTCAAATTTTTTCCATCACCGTAAATAAACTCCGTCTCTTTTTGTCTGGGATTTCTGTAAAGTGTAATATCATTGCTATTATTGTATTCAAAATGGTGATTGACATTCATCTCTTGCATGACATCCGTTACATTTCCCATATTATCATATACATAGTCAGTAGTCAATCCAGCTACCGTAATGGAAGTAGGTAGGGTAGGGTTATCAGCATCATTATAGCTAATTGAGGCGTCATTAGTGGGGGAATTGATGTCGGTAATTTTACCCAATTCATTCATTGCGTACTGATAAGACCGAGTAGAGTATCCATCGTGGATATTGACTTGTGAAGTAGTTGCAGTGGATGAACTTCCATTAAGATTCCAATTCACATCAGTCTGTACTGTATTATTGGTTGAAGAATTATTAGTAGTGGATGACGTTAGTTTTTTGTCTGCATAGTTGTTGGTTATGAAGTTACCATTGGGAAGGGTAACTACTCTTAGCAGGTTATACCCATTTGGATTTTGTTCATCATAGTTATAAGTGGTTAGCTTATTATCAGCATCAGTAAACGATAAGAGTCTAGTATCTAAATTGTTAGGAGTACCGAAGCTAAACTGAATTGTTCTTCCGATAGAATTATCTGTTATAGAAGAAATTTTATCGGAGCTACCATAATAATTGAATAATAGCTTTCTATTCGTCGTACCTTCTACTTCTTTAACTCTTGCTAGTAACTGCCCATTGTAATTATGTACCTCATAGGATATGCCAATAACATTATCGTTTCGATCTCTAATTTCAGTTAGCACGTAAGGCGCATCGTCTGCCCCGCTAATTTTTTCAAATCTAAATTCAACTTGGTTTTTCTTTTTAATGATATAGTAATCTCCTCCAGAAGTCCAAGTCATCTCATCGTAATTACCTTGAGTTATTTTTTCTGGATTTACATTTCCATCATCTTTGTATGCGTGCATGGTGCCATCAGACCAAACAACGGCTATGAAATCTTCTCCATTTCCAATACCATTATTGAAAGCAGCGTAAGGTACCTTGACGATGTATGAATTATAAGTATGTACCCATCCTTCCCCGAGGGGTCTTTGTGGAAAAAACTCATCTGGTAGCTCTGTTAAATAGGAATTGTAAGAATGACCAAATACCAAAGGCATACCCCTGTCCGCTAGATAAAATCCCGTAGCACTATAGCTGTCAAAATTAGCATCGGAGAATCCGGGATGTCTTCCAAGATTGTCAGGAGTATAATTTCCAGGGTCAAAAAAGAATGAATCCCTTGCAATAATTGAATCATTCACTTCTGTACTGGTAATCGCATTATCCATGCAATCGGCGCATTGATCCAAAATTCGATAAAGGATTAAGAATGCTTCTAACCTTGTAGCATATTCATTTGGGCGAAAACTATTGTTGGTGGTGTTCAGCACCCCTCTATTTTCCAATTCAGCTATGTACTTGAATTCAAGATCAGACACGAATACATCATCAAAAGTGGTAAAAGTTGTATTGGTTTCGATATCGAATGCTTCACAAAAAACCTTACAAACTTGTCCTCTCGTAATCGTGCTTCCAGGATTGTAATTAGCAAATCTTCTATTGAAAGGTGAGATACCATCATTGTACTCTAAGTAACTTAACACTTTCCCATATCTTTGGTAGGGAGCAGAACCCTGCATATCAAAAAATGGGGTAGGAAAATTATCCGCATAAGTGGGAGTAGTAGGATCACCGAAGAGTGCCAAGAATGTGATTTTAGCTAAATCTTCTTTTATGATACAATAGTCCGTGCAATTTTTGAATAAAGACTAGACCGAAAAAAAGAAAAGGTCGTAAGATTTAGTATTCACACAAAAATCTACGACCTATGTTAAGCACCACTACAGTACTTGGATTC